>JACQAI010000716.1 GCA_016195115.1 Pseudomonadota bacterium | reverse complement strand
TTTACCTTGAGCGACGGCGTGCAGCGCAACCCGGCCCTGGTCGCGCGTGTCCAGGAGCGCTCGGTGCGCACCCGCGCGCTCGCCCGAGATATGGTGCCGGCCGATCTGGTCGGCGCGATCACCTTCTTCGCCGGCCCGGATTCTGCCTTCATCACCGGCCAGACCCTGGTGGTCGACGGCGGCGCCTATTACCATTGAGCGCAGCCATGACGCCGCGCATCCCCGTCATCGACATCGCCCCGGCGCTCGCCGGCGCCCCGGCCGACCGTTTGGCGGTGGCGCAGGCGATCGACCGCACCTGCGTCGACATCGGCTTCTTCACCATCACGGGTCACGGCGTGCCGGCGGCCGTGATCGACGATTTGCGCGTCCGGGCGCACGAATTCTTCGCCCTGCCGATGGCGGAGAAGCGCCGCGCGATTCACCCCGTAGCGCATACGCCCCGTGGCTACATCGCGATGGGCGGCGAGGCATTGAGCTACGCCAGCGAGCGCGAGACGCCGCCCGACCTCAAGGAGTTCTACCACCTGGGGCGCGAGCGCTGGCCCGACGAACCCTATTTCACCGGACCGGAGGGCCGGCGCTATTTCATCCCCAATCTGTGGCCGGAGCGCCCGGCCGGACTCGGCCCCGCCGCCGAGCGCTACTTCGCGGCGATGGAGCGACTCGACCTCGAGCTGATGCGGCTGGCCGCCCTGGCGCTCGGCGTCGACGAGCACTTCTTCGACACAAAGCTCGACAAGCACATCACCGCGATGCGGCTCAACTTCTATCCCGAGCAGACCGCGGCGCCCGAGCCCGATCAGCTGCGCGCCGGCGCCCACACCGACTATGGCCTGCTCACCATCCTGAACGGCGAGAATGTGCCAGGCGGGCTGCAGGTACAGACCCGCGGCGGCGCCTGGATCGACGTCGAGACCGCGCCGGACAGCTTCGTGGTCAATATCGGCGACCTGATGATGCGCTGGAGCAACGATCGCTGGGTCTCGAACCCGCACCGCGTCGTCAACCCGCCGTCCGAGGTCGCCTCACGGGCGCGCCGCCTGTCGGTGGCATTCTTCCTGCATCCGAACTACGACGCGGTGATCGAGTGCATCGCGCCGCCCGGCCAGGCGAAATACCCGCCGGTCGGCTCGGGCGAGTACCGCGACTTCAAGTATCGGCAGACCCGGGTCGAGGCGGCCGAGTAACACGACCGCTGCGGCATCCGGGATGACAGGAGGGGCACCATGCACAAGACGATGGGGGTCGTGGCGGCGCTCGCCACGCTGGTCGCCGGCACCGCGGCGGCGCAGGACACGATCAAGATCGGCGTCACCGAGCCGCTGACCGGCGCGGTCGCGGCGTCGGGCACCTACATCACCAACGGCGCGCGGCTCGCCGAGGAGGTCATCAATCGCCAGGGCGGCGTGCTCGGCAAGAAGATCCAGCTCGTCATCGAGGACAACAAGTCGAACCCCAAGGAGGCGGTCGCCGCCGCCGAGAAGCTGATCCTCAAGGACAAGGTGCCGATCCTGATGGGCGCCTGGTCCTCGACCTTCACGCTCGCCATCATGCCGAAGCTGATCGAGTACAAGGTGCCGATGGTGGTCGAGACCTCGTCGTCGGGCAAGATCACGTCCTCGGGCAATCCGTGGATCTTCCGCATCAGCCCGACCTCGGCGATGGAGGCCAAGGTGTTCGCCGAGAAGGCCGCCAGCTTCAAGCCGCCGATCAAGAAGGTCGACTTCCTGTCGGTCAACAACGACTTCGGCCGCGGTGCCGCCGATGAGTTCAAGAAGGCGCTGGCCGCCAAGGGCGTGGCGATCGGCGTCAGCGAGGTCATGACCCCGGAAGCGACCGACCTGTCGGCGCAGCTGACCGCGATCAAGCAGTCGGCCGGCGACACTCTGATCTTCACCTCGGGCGTCGAGCAGACCACCCTGGCGATCAAGCAGGGCACCGAGCTGCGGCTCGCAACGCGGCTGATCACCACCGGCGGCTCGTTCCCCGACCAGATGCTGACGCAGGCCGGCGCGGGGGGCATGGGGAGCTACCACATCCTGTTCTTCAATCCGTGGTTCCCGGAGACCGTGACCTATCCCGACGTCGCCAAGGTCTTCATCGACGAGTGGAAGAAGAAGGGCTGGGAGATCGCCGGCCTGACCGAGGGCTTCCGCGGCTATGACGGCATCTCGACCATCGTCGCGGCGATCAAGCTCGCCGGCAAGGCCGAGCCCGAGGCGCTGCGCCAAGCGCTGTGGAACACCAAGCTCAAGGGCGTCAACGGCGACATCGCCTTCGCCAAGGACGGGCCGGCCGGCCAGGAGAGCGGCCAGAGCACACCCAACATCTACGTCGTCCATCTCAAGGACGGCAAAGTGATGCAGCCCTGACTTCTCAACCCCTCCCCCGTGCGCGACGCGCATGGGGGAGGGTAGGGTCTATCGCACGGACACATTTGCGAGCCTGAAGCCATGAGCGATGGCTTGGAAGCGCTGAAGGCCGCGATGCATGGTGATGGGTCCGGGCGGCCTG
>JACQAI010000117.1 GCA_016195115.1 Pseudomonadota bacterium | reverse complement strand
GTCGCTGTCGAGCCCGTCGAGCGCCTGGCCGAGCCCGCTCGGCAGCGCCGATCCCGCCGCCGTCAGCCGGACGCGCAACGCCAGCGCCGCGGCGACGCCGTCGCGCATCGCCGCGACATCGCGCGGGCCGCCACGGCCGAGGCTGAGCCGCGACAGCGGTCGCTCGAGGTCGGGCGCGGCGCGTAACGCCGCGCGCGTCTCGCTGCGCAGCTCGGCCTGCTCGACGAACCACGCCACCATGTCCTGGCGCGCCGCGATTGCCGCCGGGTCGGTCAGCGGCGCGACCAGCCAGCCCGTCAGGGTGCGGGCACCGCCGCCCGTCACCGTGCGGTCGATGGTGGCGAGCAGGCTGCCCTTGCGCTCGCCGGCGAGCGTGCGCGTCAGCTCGAGATTGCGCGCGGTCGCCGCGTCGATCTCCATCACCGCGCCGGCGCTCCGCTGGGCGAGCCGGCTCAAGCGCGGCAGGCGCCCCTTCTGGGTCAGGTCGACGTACTCGACCAGCGCGCCGGCGGCGGCGAGCTCGGCGCGGCTGAACGCGCCCAGCCCGTCGAGCGTGCTGACGCCGTGGAGGCGCTCGAGGCGGAGACGGGCGTTGTCGGAATCGAAGCGGCTGCTCGGCAGCGGCGTCAGGCGCGGCCGCCACTCGGCGAGCAGCTCGACCAGCGCCGGCGCCTGGAGCAGCCGCTCGGGCACCAGGAGCTCGCTCGGCTCGATGCGCGCCAGCGCCGCCGCCAAACTCGGCGGCGTCAATGCCTCGACCGCGAATGCGCCGGTCGAGACGTCGACCGTCGCCAGGCCGCAGGCGCCGGCGATCTCGACCAGCGCCGCCAGATAATTGTGCCGGCGGGCGTCGAGCAGCCCGTCCTCCGTGATCGTGCCGGGCGTGACAACGCGCACGATGTCGCGCTTGACCGGACCGCGATTGCCGCGCCGGCGCGCCTCGGCCGGATCCTCGACCTGCTCGCACACCGCGACGCGGATGCCCTGGCGGATCAGGCGCGCGAGGTAAGCCTCGGCGGCGTGCACCGGCACGCCGGCCATCGGGATGTCCTCGCCGTTATGGCGGCCGCGCTTGGTCAACGCGATGTCGAGCGCGCGCGCCGCGACCTTGGCGTCGTCGAAGAACATCTCGTAGAAGTCGCCCATCCGATAGAACAGCAGGCAATCGGCGTGGACGCGCTTCAACTCGAGATACTGCGCCATCATCGGCGACGTCGCGTCGTCGCCTGTCCCGGGCTGAGCCTGCGATCGTTGGCTGTCGTCTCCGCGCGCCATCGCGCGAGTGTGTATCATGGACGGGTACGGCGGACAGCCCTGCGCTCAGGCGCGAAAACAGCCCCCTCCCTACCCTCCCCCGTTGCTGCGGAACGGGGGAGGGATGCCTTGTTTGGGGCACCGACTTTGACAGTTGTACGACCGGCTCCCTAACATGACGGAAATCTGCCAGTCGACGGCGCTTTTGCGCCGTCCTGCGGGGGGAAAGGCACAATCGTTATGGATCACTCGACCGCGCGCGTGACCGATGAGGAAGCGCTGCTGTTCCATTCCTCGGGCAAGCCCGGGAAGCTGGAGATCAACGCCACCAAGCCGCTGACCACCCAGCGCGACCTGACCCTCGCCTACTCGCCGGGCGTCGCCATCCCGTGCCTGGCGATCGAGCGCAACCCGGCGCTGGCCTACGACTACACCGCCAAGGGCAACATGGTCGCGGTGATCTCGAACGGCACCGCGGTGCTCGGACTGGGCGCGATCGGACCGCTCGCAGCCAAGCCGGTGATGGAAGGCAAGGGCGTGCTGTTCAAGCGCTTCGCCGACATCGACGGCATCGACCTCGAGGTCGACACCAAGGACGTCGACCAATTTGTGAACTGCGTACGATATCTTTCGCCGGCCTTCGGCGGCATCAATCTCGAGGACATCAAGGCGCCGGAGTGCTTCATGATCGAGCAGCGCCTGCGCGAGCTCTTGAACATCCCGGTGTTCCATGACGACCAGCACGGCACCGCGATCGTCGCGGTCGCCGGGATGATCAACGCCCTCGACCTCACGGGCCGCGCGCTCAAGGACATCAAGATGGTGGTCAACGGCGCCGGCGCGGCGTCGATCGCCTGCGTCGAGCTCTTGAAGTCGATGGGGCTGCCGCACGACAGCGTCATCCTGTGCGACACCAAGGGCGTGGTGTTCAGCGGCCGCACCGAGGGCATGAACCAGTGGAAGTCGGCGCACGCCGCCAACACCAAGGCGCGCACCCTGGCCCAGGCGGCCGAAGGTGCCGACGTGCTCTTCGGGCTGTCGGCCAAGGACGCCATAACGCCCAAGATGGTCGAATCGATGGCCGCCAAGCCGATCATCTTCGCGATGGCCAACCCCGATCCCGAGATCACCCCGGAGGCCGCCAAGAAGGCGCGCAAGGACGTCATCATCGCCACCGGCCGCTCGGACTATCCGAACCAGGTCAACAATGTGCTCGGGTTCCCTTACGTGTTCCGCGGCGCCCTCGACGTGCGCGCCTCGACGATCAACGACGCCATGAAGATCGCCGCCGCCCAGGCGCTCGCAACCTTGGCGCGCGAGGACGTGCCCGACGAGCTCGACGCCGCCTACGGCGGCCAGCGGCTGCGCTACGGACCCGAGTACATCATCCCGGTGCCGTTCGATCCGCGCCTGATCACCGTGATCCCGCCGGCGGTCGCCAAGGCGGCGATGGACAGCGGCGTCGCGCGCAAGCCGATCGCCGATTTGAAGGTCTACGCCCGCGCGCTCGGCGCGCGGCTCGATCCCACCGCCTCGGTCCTTCAGTTGATGTTCGAGCAGGTGCGCTCGACGCCGCGGCGCGTGGTGTTCGCCGAGGGCGAAGAGGAGCGCATCCTGCGCGCCGCGCTGGCCTTCCGCAACGCCGGCTACGGCACGCCGATCTTGATCGGCCGCGAGGAGGGCGTCGCCAAGACGCTGGCCGAGCTCGGCCTGCCCAAGGACAGCGAGCTCGAGGTCCACAACGCGCGGCTGTCGCGCCAGAACAGGCGCTACACCGACTATCTTTACGATCGCCTAAAGCGCCAGGGCTTCCTCTACCGCGACTGCCAGCGCATGGTGAATCAGAACCGCAACGTATTCGCCGCCTGCATGTTGGCGCTGGGCGACGCCGACGCCCTGGTCACCGGCACGACGCGCAGCTACTACGCCGCGCTCGAGGAGATCCGCCGCGTCATCGAACCCGCCAAGGGCGCCCGCGTGTTCGGCCTCAACATCCTGCTCTCGCGCGGCCAGACCGTGTTCATCAGCGACACCACGGTGCACGAGCTGCCGTCGCCCGAAGAGCTCGCCGACATCGCGATCCAGACCGCCGCCAAGGCGCGCCGCATGGGCCACGAGCCGCGCGTCGCGCTGCTGTCGTACTCAACGTTCGGCAACCCGATGGTCGAGAAGGCCGACCGCGTGCGCGCCGCGGTCGCCGAGCTCGACAAGCGCAGGGTCGATTTCGAGTACGACGGCGAGATGGCGGCCGACGTCGCGCTCGACGCCGAGCTCATGAAGCTCTACCCGTTCTGCCGCCTGTCGGCGCCTGCCAACGTCCTCATCATGCCGGCGCTGCACACCGCCAACATCGCCTCCAAGCTGATGGCCAAGCTCGGCGGCGGCACCGTGATCGGGCCGCTGCTGATCGGCCTCGACAAGCCGGCGCAGATCGTGCCGATCGGCGCCAGCGTCTCCGACCTGGTCACCGCCGCCGCCTTCGCCGCCCACGACGTCCGCCGCTGAGCCCACGCTGCAGCGTTCGCACTAGCGGGACCTCCCCTTTTGGGGGATGGGGGGATGGCAGGGGATCGAGGGGTGGCGCTCGCCCACCGCTACAAAGGTGAACGGCAAAGGCGCGAAGAGATCGCGGCGCGCAGCGGCTGCCGATCGCCGACGCGGTGCGGGGTTGATCGCCGCGCGAAGCGCGGCATTCCCTTCCTTTGCGTCTTTGCGGTTGACCCTTACGTACGGCTGCGGGAGCGCCACCCCTCGATCCTCCTGCCATCCCCCCATCCCCCCAACAGGGCCGTGCCGCGCGGCGGGTGCCGGGCGCGCTAGACGAACGCGCCGGCGCACCGCAGAGTGGCGCGATGCCCAATCGGGACGTTGCGCTGAGTCAGGTCGTGAGCGGCACCGCGGCGGTGGCGACGCCGGGTGCGTTGGTGCTCGGCGCGCTGGTGCTGTGGGGCGGGCTGGAGCCGGTGGCGGCGTTGCTCGGCTTCGGCCCGCTGGTCGCGGCGTTGGCGCTGCTGACCCGCCACCAGCTCGCAATCCTGCAAGCGGTGCGCGGTTACGGCGAAGACCTGGTCGGGGGCAGCGCCGAGCCGCCCGCGGCGGCGCGGCGCTACGGCATCGCGCGCGACCTGGTCGCGGCGCTGACCAAGCTGCATCGCTGGGGGCGCGACCAGATCGACGAGCTGCGCGCCCTGGTCGAGACCCGCGAGTCGGTGCTCGACAGCGTGCCCGACCCGCTGCTGACCCTCGATCAGAACGGCCGCATCGTGCGGGCCAACCTGTCGGCACGGCTGCTGCTCGGCAAGCTACTCGACGGCCGCGATTTGTCGAGCGTGCTGCGCAACCCCGTCATCCTCGACGCGGTCGCCGCCGTGCTCGCCGGCGGTTCGGCGCGCGTCGTCGACCTCAGCCTGTCCGATCCGGTCGAGCGCGACTTCAGCGTCGGCGTGCAGCCGCTGCCGATGCGCGCGCCCGACGGCACGACCGCGCTGCTCGCCATGCATGACGTCACCAGCCTGCGCCGCGCCGAGCAGATGCGCGCCGATTTCGTCGCCAACGCCAGCCATGAGCTGCGCACGCCGCTCGCCAGTCTGGTCGGCTTCATCGAGACCCTGCGCGGACCCGCGCGGGACGATGAAGACGCCCGCGACCGCTTCCTCGGCATCATGCAGGAGCAGGCGACGCGCATGGGCCGGCTGGTCGCCGATCTCCTGTCGCTGTCGCGCATCGAGCTCAACGAACATCTGCCGCCGACCCAGGCGGTCGCGCTCGACACCATCTTGGCCACCCTGGCGGCGACCTTCGAGCTGCAGGCGGCGCGCCGCAAGGTCCGCCTCCAGGTCGATTGCCCGGCCAGCCTGCCGCGCGTGGTCGCCGACGAGGACGAGCTCGCGCAGCTGTTCCAGAACCTGATCGACAACGCGCTCAAGTACGGCCGGCCCGGCTCGGTGGTGCGGATCGCCGCGACGCGCCCGGCGCGCCTGCCCGCCGGTTTTCCCCGTGCGCCGCACGGCGCGGTCGCGGTCGCGGTCGCCGACGAAGGCGACGGCATCGAGCGCGAGCACCTGCCGCGCCTGACCGAGCGCTTCTATCGGGTCGACCCGGCGCGCTCCAAGCAGGCCGGCGGCACCGGGCTCGGCTTGGCGATCGTCAAGCACATCGTCAGCCGCCACCGCGGCGCGCTCACTATCGAGAGCGAGGTCGGTCGCGGCAGCACCTTCACCGTGTTCCTGCCGGCCGCCGCCGCCGCGCGACCCGGCGCGCGAGTCGCGGAGGCCGGCGGCTAATCCATCAGCTCGAGCTTGGTCAGCCGGCCAGTGTGCTCGCACTGGAACAGGTTGCCCTGGCGGTCGCCCCAGATGCCGTGGCCGATGGTCGCGACGACCTTGCAGCGCCCGAGCACGGTGCCGTCGGGCGCGAAGGCGACGATGCGCGGCGCCTGGTCGGTGACGAACACGGTGCCGTCGGGCGCGCCCCAGATATCCATCGGGTGGTAGAGCTCGCCCCACGCCGTGAGGAACTTGCCGTCGGGGGTGAAGACCTGGATGCGGTTGTTCTCGCGGTCGGACACCAGCACCCGGCCGTCGGGCTGCACCCAGACGCCGTGGGGCGTCGAGAACTCGCCCGGGCCGCTGCCAACGCCGCCCCAGGTCAGCCGGTGGCGGCCGTCGGCACCGAAGCAGTGGACGTGGGCGTTGCCGTAGCCGTCGGAGACGTAGAGCGCGCCGTCGGGCGCCACCGCGATGTCGGTCGGGTGATTGAACGGCGCCCCGAAGCGCGGGCGGTGGCGCTCGCCGATGGTCGACTGGAGCCGCCCGGCGGTGTCGAAGATCAGCACCTGGTGGGCGTCGCGGTCGACCAGCAGGACGCGGTCGTCGGGCGCGATGCAGATGCCGTGGGCGTCGCTGATCGCGCCGCTGCCCCACGAGCCGACGAACTCGCCGTCGGGGTTGAGAACCACAATGGGCGAGCCGGTACGCTGGAAGGCGTAGACCCGCCCGGCGGAATCGACCGCGAGCTGGCTGAGATGGCCGAGCTCGGTCCGGTTCCACGGATGGATGACCCGGTAGCGCCGCGCGCCGAGCACCGCGACCAGCCCGAATGCCCCGTCGGTTCGACTGTCCATCAGCCACCTCCCCTGGTTTATCCGAGCCGACGCACCGGCCGGGCGATGCAAGGCGCGCGCCCAAGCCGGCAAAAAGACCTTGGCGGCCGGCGGGCGCTGTCACAATCTCGTCATCACTTGGTAGTAAACAGCTGGCGTCCCTGCGGCAGGAAGCCCCGATCCTCGTGAACGAGCACATCGCCAGATCCTACGACCAGGAGCTCGACCGGCTCGACAAGCTCTTGACCCAGATGGGCGGCATGGTCGAGGCCCAGCTCAGCGACGCCATCACGGCCTTGATGAAGCGCGACTCGGCGCTCGCCGAGACCGTGATCGGCGGCGACGCGCGGGTCGACGCACTCAACCGCGAAGTCGACGAGTTCGTCGTCCGCCTGCTGGCGCTGCGCCAGCCGATGGCCAAGGACCTGCGCGCGATCGTTGCCGCGCTGCGCATCGCCGCCGACCTCGAGCGCATCGGCGACTACGCCAAGAACGTCGCCAAGCGCACCATGGCGCTCAACCAGGTGCCGGCGGTCCGCCTGGCGTCCGGCATCCCGCGCATGGGCAAGCTGGTCCAGCAGATCATCAAGGACGTGCTCGACGCCTTCACCGAGCGCGACGCCGACAAGGCGCACGCCGCGTGGTCGCGCGACGAGGAGGTCGACGGCATGTACAACAGCCTGTTCCGCGAGCTCCTGACCTACATGATGGAGGACCCGCGCAACATCACGCCATGCACCCACATCCTGTTCATCGCCAAGAACATCGAGCGCATGGGCGACCACGCGACCAACATCGCCGAGACGATCTACTTCGTCGTGCACGGCACGCCGATGACCGAGGCCCGGCCCAAGGGCGACACCACCAGCTTCACGGTGCTCGATCCGCTGACCGGCGCTACCAACGCCTTCGACAAGCCGGGCACGTCGTGACCGCGATGAAACCCCTGGTCCTGGTGGTCGAGGACGAGGCCGCGCTCGGCACCTTGCTGCGCTACAACCTCGAGCGCGACGGTTTTCGCGTCGCCGAAGCGCGCGACGGCGAGGAGGCCCTGATCGTCGCCGCCGAGCGCAAGCCCGATCTGGTGCTGCTCGACTGGATGCTGCCGCTGTTGTCGGGCATCGAGGTCTGCCGGCGGCTGCGCCGGCTGCCCACGGCGCGCAACATGCCGATCATCATGCTGACCGCGCGCGGCGAGGAGGGCGACAAGATCCGCGGCCTCAACAGCGGCGCCGACGACTACGTGACCAAGCCGTTCTCGCCGTCAGAGCTGATGGCCCGCGTGCGCGCGGTGATGCGCCGGTCGCGCCCAGGTGCCGAGGCCGAGGTGCTGCGCTGCGATGACGTGCTGATGGACCTCGCCGGCCACCGCGTCAAGCGCAACGGCCGCGACATCCATCTGGGCCCGACCGAATTCCGCCTGCTGCGCTACCTGCTCGAGCACCCTGGCCGGGTGTTCAGCCGCGAGCAGCTCCTGGACGCGGTGTGGGGTGCCGACGTCTACGTCGAGCCGCGCACGGTCGACGTCCACATCCGCCGGCTGCGCCGCGCGCTCAACGGCGACGACGAGCGCGATCCGATCCGCACCGTACGCTCGGCCGGCTACGCGCTCGATCCGCCGGTCGCCGCCTAGGCTAGCCGCGTCAGCGCCGCTCGTCGCCGTGCCGTTTGGCGTGCTTGGAATTCTTGGCCTCGTGATGCCCGCGGTGCGCGCTGTTCGCCGCATGCCGATGCTCGCGACAGTCGGCGCAGCCGAGTTGCGTCCGGTAGACCGCCGCGACCGGCTGGTAGTAGACAGCCGCCGGCGGGGTCTCGTCGTAGCCCATCCAGGGCTGCTCGACGCACCCCGCGAGCGCACCCCCCAGTACCAGTACCGCAGCACTCGCCAGGAACTTCATGGCGTCCCCCGCGCATTCGATGCGTATTTGCTATAAGAGCGCGGAGGCGGGCCGCCGCCTAATGACATCGGGTTCATGACAGCGATTTAATGGTAGGACACGCGGCTGCCGCGCGAGGGTGACGAGATGGCGGATTTCCAGGTCGAAGATCTCGAGTATCAGCGTCCCGACGACAAACCGCTGCTGGCGCGGCTCTACCGGCCGAGCGGCAGCGGGCCGTTCCCGGCCGTGCTCGAGGTCCACGGCGGCGCCTGGACCGGCGGCGACCGCTTGAACAACGTCGACATCGCCAAGGCGCTCGCGGCCGCCGGCGTGCTGGTGGCGTCGATCGACTTTCGCATGCCGCCCGCGGCGACCTATCCAACCGCGGTCGCCGACGTCAATTTCGGCGTGCGCTGGCTCAAGGCCAATGCCGTCCGGCTCGGCAGCCGGCCCGACCTGGTCGGTGGGCTCGGCACCTCGAGCGGCGGCCATCTGCTGCTGCTCAGCACCCTCAAGCCGCACGATCCGCGTTATGCGGCGCTGCAGCTGCCGATCGGCCACGACGCGCGCCTGCCCTGGATCGTCGCGTGCTGGCCGGTCGCCGATCCGTTGGCGCGCTACCACGCCGTCAAGGCGCGCGGCAACGACCGGCTGGTCAACGCCCACCATCAATTCTGGCCGTCCGAGGACGCCATGGCGGAGGGCAACCCGCAGCGCATCCTCGAGCGCGGCGAGGCGGTCGAGCTGCCGCCGGCGCTGGTGCTCCAAGGCACCAACGACGACAACCTGACCCCCGACATGGCGGACAATTTCGTCGCCGCCTATCGCCAGCGTGGCGGCACCGCCACGTTGGAGAAGTTCGAGGGCCAGCCGCACACCTTCGTGTCGCGCGATCCGACCTCGGCGGCCTCGCTGCGCGCGCTCGACCTGATCAAGGCGTTCGTTCACAAACAGGCTGGCGCGCGATAGCACAACGGCTCCTTCCGTCGCCACAGCCTCTGCGACCGGTGCGTCGAGAGCTCCGCTAGGCTGTTTGCGCGCTTGCCAAATCGCGCCGGATTGCCCAGGGTCGCGCGCGCCGTCCTTCCGCATCCGTCGACCCAAATGGCGCAGCCACTCGAGCTCCCCGCGACTCCCCGCATACTCACCTTCGTGAGCCAGGATTCGATCGAGGACGATCTCGCGCGCCTGCCCTATCTGCGCGCCTTGCGTCACGCCTTTCCGACCGGCCAGCTGGCCTGGTTCGCCGGTCAGGGACCGAGCTCGTTCCGCGGCGCGCTGCTGCCGCTCGCCCAGGGTTTGATCGATCGCGTGATCGACACCGTGCCGCTGGCCGGACGGCTGGGCGATCTTTTGGCGCGGCCACTCGCCGGCGAGCAGTTCGACCTGGTGATCGACGGCCAGCGCCGCCTGTTGACGGCGCTGGCGCTCAAGCGCATCCACAGCCGGCACTTCCTGTCGGGCAGCGCCGACTTCTTCCTGTCCGAGCGCAAGCCGGCGCAGCGCCTGCCGGCGTCGGCCTCCGACGTCGCGCGGCTGCTCCAACTGATCGAGCTCGCGAGCGGCACGCCGGCGCGGCCAGCGGCGCCGCTGGCGCTGACCCAAGACGCGCGCGCCGCCGCGCGCGCGCTGCTGCCGCGCGGGCCGACCTATGTCGGGCTGGCCCCCGGCGCGCCCGAGCTCAGCCGCGCCTGGCCGGTCAACGACTATGTCGGCATCGCGCGCGTGCTCGCCCAGAACGGCAACGTGCCGGTGTTCTTCCTCGGACCGGCCGAGCAGCACTGGCACGAGCCGATCGGCGCCGCGGTGCCGACCGCGCGGTTTCCGGTGCAGCACCCGTCGGTCGAGCATCTCGCCGC
>JACQAI010000095.1 GCA_016195115.1 Pseudomonadota bacterium | reverse complement strand
GCATCGACCCGCCGCCGACGCGGCCGACGTCGCGCGCGCCGCCGCCACGCTCCTCAAGGCGCGCCGCGTCACCATCGTGGCCGGCGAGGGCGCCACCGCGTCGGGCGCTGGCCCCGAGCTGCTGGCGCTCGCTGAGCTGCTGCAGGCGCCGGTCGCGACCGCGCTCGGCGGCCGCGGCCTGATCCCGACGCGCCACCGCTTGCACGCCGGCGCGCCGGGCACCTATTCGGCGCCGCCGGCCAACCGCATCGTCCACGACGCCGAGCTGGTGCTGTTCGTCGGCTGCGACACCGGCGACCAGGTGACCTTGAACTGGACGGTGCCGGCACCGACCACGCCGGTGATCCAGATCGATCTCGATCCGCTCGAGCTCGGCCGCGCCTATGCCGACTGCCTGACCGTCAACGGCGATCCCAAGACCGTGCTCACGCAGCTGATCGCCGCGCTGGGCAAGCCGACTCGCGAGCGCGGCTTCGCCGACGCGGCCGCCACGCGCGTCGCCGAGTGGCGTGCGTCGATGGAGCCCTTGCTCGCGAGCGACGCCGCGCCGATCCGGGTCGAGCGGCTGTGCGCCGAGATCACGCGCGCGCTGCCCGACAACGCCATCCTGGTCGCCGACACCGGCTACTCGGGAATCTGGACCGGCACCCTGATCGAGCTCAACGGTGCCGGGCAGACCTACCTGCGCGCCGCCGGCTCGCTCGGCTGGTCGTTCCCCGCGGCGATGGGCGCCAAGTGCGCCGCACCCGATCGCCCGGTCGTGTGCTTCACCGGCGACGGCGGCTTCTACTATCACCTGGCCGAGCTCGAGACGGCGCGCCGCCGCGGCATCGCGGTGGTCGTCGTGGTCAACAACAACTCCGGCTTCGGTCAAAGCCTGGCGGGCGTGCGCCGCATCCTCGGCAACCGCTCGGGCCCGGCCGAGGAGCTGGTGTGCTTCGGTCCGACCGACTTCACCGCGGTGGCGAAGAGTTTTGGCGTGCGCGGCATCCGGGTTGAAAAGCCGGGGCAGATTGCGGCCGCGCTGAGCGACGCGCTGCGCGCCAAGGAGCCGGTGGTGGTCGACGTCGTCACCGACATCGAGCCGCGCGCGCCCGAGCCGTGGGTGCCGGGAGCCAAGCCATGACCGAGGTCGCGGTCGTCGGCGCCGGGCTGATGGGCCACGCTTTGGCGCTGGTCTACGCGCTCGGCGGCCACGCGGTGCGGCTGACCGACAGCAAGCCCGAGACTCTGGCGCGCGCGCCCGGCTTGATGGCGACCGCGCTCGCGACCTTGCGCGAGGGCGGCGAGGTCGACGCGTCGTGGACCTCGGAGCGCCTCGCGCGGGCCGTGCAGCCGTGCGCCACGCTCGCCGAGGCGGTCAAGGGCGCGGCGCTGGTCGTCGAGGCGATCGTCGAGGAGACCGCGGCCAAGCGGACGCTCTACGCCGCGCTCGCCGGCCTGATGGACGCGACGGCGGTGCTGGCGAGCAACACCAGCCATCTCGACATCTTCCCGCTGGTGCCCGACGCGCTGCAGTCCCGCACCCTGATCGCCCACTGGTACACGCCGCCGTATCTGGTCGACCTGGTCGATGTGGTCGGCAGCCCGCGCACCGATCCGGCGGCGATCGAGTTCGTGCGCGCGACCGTCGCGGCGATGGGCAAGGCGCCGGTGGTGTTCCAGAAATTCGTGCCCGGCTACGTCGCCAACCGCATCCAGGCGGCGATCAGCCAGGAGGTCTACCGGATGATCGACGAGGGACTGGTGACGCCGCGCGAGGTCGACCTGTCGGTGATCCACGGCTTGGCGCTACGCATCCCGGTGCTCGGCCATCTCGCCAAGGCCGACTTTACCGGGTTGCCACTCGTGCAGCGCTCGATGGCCAACAAGAAGGATGCGCCGCCGCCGCCACCGCCGCGCGGCAATTCGCCGACGCTCGATAAGCTGCTGGCCGCCGGCCACACCGGCGTGATGAGCGGCCGCGGCTTCTTCGATTGGGGCGGCCGCACCCCCGAGGAGCTGTTCCGCGACCGCGACCGCCGCCTCATCACGCTCAAGCAGGCGATGCGCAAGATGGGCGGGCCGCTCGAAGGCAAGTAGCGGTTAGGCGCTGATTGCCGTCCGCAGCTTGCTGGCGAGCTCGTCGCGTCGATAGGGCTTGCCGAGCAGCGGCAGGTCGTCGGGCAAGGCGCCGGGCAGCGCCGTGTAGCCCGAGGTCAGCAGGATCTTGACGCCCGGCCGCAGCCGGCGCGCCTCGGCCGCGAGCTCGATGCCCGTCATGCCGCCCGGCATCACGACGTCGGAGAACAGCAGGTCGATCGGCGCGTCGCTGCGCAGCACGCCGAGCGCGTCGACGGCGTTGCTCGCGGCCACCGTCGCGTAGCCGAGCTCTTTCAGCCCCTCCGTCACGATGCCGAGCACCTCGGCGTCGTCCTCGACCACCAGCACGGTCTCGCGGTGCTGCGCCGAGCGCAGCGGCGGAAAGTCGGACTGCGGCGACTTGGCGTCGTCGATCGAGCGCGGCAGATAGAGCTTCACCGTCGTGCCGCGCCCGGGTGCGCTGTCGATCGCGACGTGGCCTTCGGCGCCGCGCATGAAGCCGTAGACCTGGCTGAGCCCGAGGCCCGAGCTGCCGACGTCCTTGGTGGTGAAGAACGGCTCGAACGCCTGGTCGATGACCTCGCGCGTCATGCCGGTGCCGACGTCGCTGACCGCGATCAGCACGTGCGGGCCGGGCTTGACCTGGGGATCCCGCCGCGTGTCGTCGGCGGTCAGCTCGACGTTGGTGGTCTCGATCGTGATGGTGCCGCCGTCCGGCATGGCGTCGCGCGCGTTCGCGACCAGGTTGAGCAGCGCGGTCTTGAACTGCGCCGGATCGAGCCGCACCGGATCGGCGAGATAGCTGAACCGCGTCACGATGGGGACGCGCTCGCCGACCGCCTTCTGCAGCAGCACCTCGAAATCGGCGATCAGGTGGTTCGGGTTGACGATTTCGGGCCGCGTGATCTGGCGGCGGCCGAAGGTCAGCAGGTGTCCGGTCAGCCGCTGGCCGCGCTCGACCGCGTTGAGCGCCGCGCGCGCCCAGCGCTCGAGCTTGGGCTCGGTCTTGGCCGACCGCAGGATGAACTCGAGATTGCCCATCACGATGGTCAGCAGGTTGTTGAACTCGTGCGCGACGCCGCCGGTGAGCTGGCCCATCGCCTCGAAGCGCTGGGCGTGGGCCAGCGCCTCGCGCGAGCTCTGCAGCTCGTGATTGCGTGCTTCCGCTGCGGTCAGGGCGGCGTCGAGATGACCGTAGAGCCGGGCGGTCTCGACCAGCAGCACGCCGAGCACGAAGCTGGTCGCGAGCAGGCCGTAGAGGCGGCCGGCGTAGAAGCCGAGATCGAAGCGGCCGGCGTCGAGCACGGCGCTCAGCGCGACGTCGAACAGCCAGGCGCACAGCACGACGAGCAGCCATTGATCGAGCACCGAGCGCCGGCGGTCGCGCCACAGCACCGCCAGCGCGACGACGATCAGCGTCCAGACGGCGCCGATCACGCCGATCATCGCCGAGGTGTAGCCGTTGTCCGACATGATCGCGGGCAGCAAGTCATGCCCGCGCGTGGCGAGCACGGTCAGCGCCCAGACCACGAGGCTGGCGCCGAGGATCGCGGCGAGGGTGGCGTATCCGGCGTATCCGGGTGCGATCGGGCGCGCATCGACGCGCCGCTGCACCGCGTAGGCGAGCACGAACAGCGCGAAGCCGCCATGCCAGAACATATAGAGCCAGGCGGTGGTCTGGGGGCCGGCGCCGAGCAGCCCGCCCTCGGCGAACAGTCCCGGGAAGCTGAGCGCGTGGCTGACCGCGATCAGGGCGTTGAACAGATAGCCGGCGCCGAGCACGAGCAGCGGCCGCGAGCGCAGGTGCGTGGCGTGGCCGAACAGCAGCACCGCGGTGATCAGGCCGGTCAGCGCCAGCGCCGCCTCGTCGGCCGGGATGAACGCCGGGAGCCGGGCCAGCTTGATCTGCGCGAACGGCGCCAGGGCGCAGAACGCCAGCACGGAAATCGCCAGCGCCGCGGCGACCAGGCGGCGCTCGCCCGGCCCCGCGGGCATCTCGGACAAGAATGCGCGGCGGTCTCCCGCCGGCGCCGGCTCAGCCGTCATATCGGCCTCCGCGCTCGCCGACCGTACCCTCAGGCTAAGATGGTCATCCCGAACAGGGCAAGCCGGCGCCGCTTCATTAACGCTTGAGACCGCACGGGCGGCTGTGACGGCCGCCGGCACGGTGCCGCCGAGGGGACGTCAACCGCGCGGGGTCACCCAGTGAACGACGTTCTCAACTCGACCCGGTGCGCGGCGCGGGCAGCGGCTACTGCCGCGCGTAGCGCCGCAGGCCGCGCTTGGCGACCTCCGAGACGTACAGCGTGCCGGCCGTATCGGCGGCGACGCCCTCGCCGAAGCTCGAGTCGGGCGTTGCGACCGGGTCGGGGACGTAGAAACGCACCACGCCGTCCTTGGCGCTGCCGATCCGGACGCCCTGCCGGCACGCCGGGTTGGCGCCGCAGCTCGCGTCCTTGGTCTGCGAGTCGGCGACGTAGAGCATGTCGTTGCGGTCGATGAACACGCCGCTCGGCCGGCCGAACTGCCGCCATTCGTCGAGCAGCTTGCCGTCCTGATCGAAGATCTGGATGCGGCTGTTGGCGCGGTCGCCGACGAACAACCGGCCCCGCGAGTCGATGGCGAGCGCGTGCGGCGTGTCGAGCTCGCCGGGTCCGGCGCCCTTGCGGCCCCACGCCTTGACGAACTTGCCGTCCTTGGAGAACTTGACGATGCGGGCGTTGGACTCGGCGCCATGCCCGTCGGCGACATAGATGGTGCCGTTGCGCGCGACCGCGACGTCCGATGGTCGGTTGAAGGTATCGGGTCCGCTGCCCGCGACACCGCGCTTGCCCAGCACCATCAGGAGCTTGCCGTCGCGGCTGAACTTGAACACTTGATGGCCCTTGTCGGCGCTGCCGTTGGCATCGGTCAGCCAGACGTTGCCCCAGGGGTCGATCGAGAGCCCGTGCGGGAACACGGTGAGCTCGGCGCCGAAGCTGGCCGCCAGCTTGCCGGATGCGTCGAACCGCAGGACGGGGGCCAGGCTCGACGCCGTGCAATTGTTGGAGCCGCAGCGGTCGATGACCCAAACGCTCTTGCCGTCGCGGTCGATCTCGACCGTCGATACCTGACCCCACGTGCGCCCGGTAGGGAGCTGGCCCCACGGCTCTCCGGCACGGTAG
>JACQAI010000740.1 GCA_016195115.1 Pseudomonadota bacterium | reverse complement strand
GATGTTCTGCAGATTGTAACCGCCGCACGACACCAGGCCGCCGGCGCGCTCGGGCCACAGGGCGGCGAGGATGCACGCGGCCCGTCCGCCCCAGTCGTAGCCGGCGACGGTCGCCTTGGGCAGCGCCAGCGCGTCGAGCAACTCCTTGAGGTCGTTGCCGAGCGCCGCCTGCTGACCCGAGCGCGGCGTCTCGGCCGACAAGAAGCGCGTCGGGCCGTAGCCGCGCAGATAGGGCACGATGACCCGGCAGCCGCGCGCCGCCAGCGCCGGCGCCACCGCGTCGTAGGTGCGCGGGTCGTAGGGAAAGCCGTGCAGCAGCACGACCGGCGCGCCGCCGGCGGGGCCGCTCTCCTCGTAGGCGATCTCGAGCGTCGGCGTGCGGACGCGCTTCAGGGTCGCGGCTGGCATGATGTCCTCCGTCGCGGCGCGGCTGGCGGACAGTGTCGCGGATCGGCGCCTGGCAGGGGAAGCCCCCGGACGCGGTGCGGTTTCCGCTGCGCTCGCCGCCGCGCGTGCCTAATCGGCCGCGGAGTACAGCAGCTCCGAGATCAGCACCGGGAGGAGCATCAGGGCGAACAGCCAGAGCAGCAGGAGGGCGTTCGTCACGCCCGGCTTGGTGCCCGACAAGACCATCAGGGGCCGCATCACGAACCCTCGTGTCAGCCGGGGCGGCCCGACGACGGCCGCCCGATTGCCTATTTAAACGCGGCTGCGACCAAGACCCTGCGCCCGGCCTCGGCCGCGCGCTGCGATTTCGACCAAGCCATTGAGATAACCGCACTATTTCGGCCGGCACTGTGGGCGGACGTGATTGCATTAAACGCCGGATTCGACAGCGCGTCGCGGCGCGTCGAAGATGCCGGCCGCGCGGCGCGCGAGGGGAGGACGCGATGGATCTCGGCTATGTCGGTCTCGGCAAGATGGGCGGCGCGCTCGCCCGCCGCCTGATGCGCGAACACACGCTGCGCGCCTACGACCTGCGCCCGGCGGTCGTCCAGGAGTTCGCCGCCGCCGGCGCGCTGCCGGTGCAGAACCTGCGCGCCATGGCGTCAGCGTGCGATCTGGTGATGACCTGCCTGCCGACCTCAAGCCAGGTGCGCGACGTCATCTTCGGCGATGACGGACTGGCGCAGCACCTCAAACCGGGCAGCCTGATCGCCGACATGACGACCGGCGATCCCAACGCGACCCGCGAGATGGCCGCACAGCTGAAGCCGCGCGGCATCTCGTTGATCGACGCGCCGGTGAGCGGCGGTCCGCACGGCGCCGAGGCCGGCACGATCGCGATCATGGTCGGCGCGCCGGCCGAGCTGCTCGAGCGCGTATTGCCGGTGCTCAAGACGATCAGCCCGAACATCTTCCACACCGGCGACGTCGGCACCGGCCATCTTATGAAGCTGGTCAACAACGTGATCGCCGCCTCGGTCCGCGCCGTGACCTTCGAGGCGATCGCGATGGGTATCAAGAACGGCCTGACCCTTGAGACGTGCGCCGCCGTGCTGCCCAAGGGCTCGGCACGCAGCTACACGACCGAGATCACCCTGCCGAAGCTGCGCGACGGCAGCCTGATCGGCAACTTCCTGCTCGGCCTGATGCACAAGGATGTCCGCCTGGCGACCGAGATGGGCATCGCGAGCGGCGCCCCGATGCCGATCGCCGGCCTGGTGCGCGAGCTCTACCAGGAGGCGGTCAACGAGCACGGCTACGACGCCGACATCAACATGCTGATCCGCAGCTGCGAGCGCGCCGCCCAAACCAAGATCGTGCCGTAGCAACCCCAGCCGTCGCGCGCAGCGCGGTCGCCCTTTTGGGGGATCGAGGGATGGGTTGGGGATGGAGGGGTGGCGCGCCACCGCCGCCTCAATCTCGAGCGCCCGCGGATTAATTGCGCGCGAAGCGCACACCTTATCCTTCTGACCGCTCCGCGCGGCCGATGCGTCCCGTGCGCATAAAGCCTTTACGGGTCGTTGCGCGCCACCCCTCCATCCCCAACCCATCCCCCCATCCCCCAAAAGGGCAGTGCCATCAGCGCAGGCCGGCGAGGAGCGGCATGACCTCCTCGGCGAATTGTTGGAGCTGGGCGGCGCGCTCTTCGAGGGGGCCGATCATGTCGAGCACGATGGTGCGCACCCCGGCGGCGTGGAAGGCGCGGATCGACTCGGCGACGTCGGCGGGGCGGCCGGCGGCGCAGTAGCGCGCGGCCGGCTTGCTGAAGTCCATGGCGTAGCGGATCGACAGGTGCTCGGTCGCCACCGCCAGCGCAGCCTCGCGGGTCGGCCCGAGCCGAGCGAACAGGAGATGCGCGGTGCCGAAGCGTGTCGGGCGGCGTCCGGCCTCGGCGGCGAACGTGGCGATCTTCTCCATGCCGGCGCGGTACATGTCGGCCGTGACGACGTACGAGATCCAGCCGTCGGCGAGCTGCGCGATGCGGCGCAGCGCGGCATCGGAGCGGCCGCCGCACCAGATCGGCGGGCCGCCCGGCTGCACCGGCTTGGGCAGCATCTGGATGTCGGTGAACGCGAAGAAGCGCCCTTGGTGGCTGACCTTCTCGCCCGTCCACAGCTTGCGCAGCACCTCGATGCTCTCCGACAGGCGGGCGCCGCGCTGCTTGATCGGCACGCCGGCGACGTCGAAATCGCTGGCGAACTCGCCGCCGACGCCGACGCCGAAGATCAACCGGCCGCCGCACATGTGATCCAGCGTCGCGACCTGCTTGGCGACCGGGCCGGGATGGCGCAGCGGCAAGAGATAGACGGCCGGCATCATGGTCAGCTTGCGGGTCAGCCCCGCGGCGCAGGCGAGCTGCATCAGCGGGTCGAGGATCGGCACCGCGTAGGCCAGGTGATCGCCGACCGACAGCGAGGCGAAGCCGAATTTCTCGGCCAAGGTCACGACCTCGCGCGCGACGTCCGGGGTCGGCATGCGCGCCTGGAAGCCAAACGTCAGTCCGGTGTCGAGCGGCAGATCCATGGCGTCACCCCGAGAGGAAGTTGACCAGCGCGGCGGTGAAGTCGTCGGCCGCCTCGATGTTGGAGAGATGCGCGGCGGCGAGCTCGACGTAGCGCGCCTCGGCAATCTTCCCGGCGACGAAGCGGCCGTCGGCGACCGGGGTCGCCTGATCGGACGCCCAGGCGATCACCAGGGTCGGCACGCGAATGTCGGCGATCTGTGCGCGCTGATCCATGTCGCGGATCGCCAGGCAGGCCGCGGTGTAGCCCGCGGGCGCGGTCGCCTGGAGCATGGCGACGATGCGCTCG
>JACQAI010000739.1 GCA_016195115.1 Pseudomonadota bacterium | reverse complement strand
TGTCGCGCGACGACGCCATGGCGGTGCTCGACGAGGCCTCGCAGGCGATCCGCTTCAACCACGAGCTGCTGCGCGCGACCTTGGAGAACGTCAGCCAGGGCATCTGCGTGTTCGACCGCGAGCTGCGCCTGGCGTCGTGGAACCGGCGCTTCCTCGAGCTCAACGACCTGTCCGCCGGATTCCTCCGGGTCGGCACCGACCTGACCGAGATCGTCGCGTTGCTGGCGGCGCGCGGCGACTACAAGAGCGACATCGACGCCTTGCTCGAGCACCGCCGGCAAGCGAAAGGCGCCGCCGTCTACGAGCGCGCGCGTCCCGACGGGACCGTGCTCGAGATCGCGCTCAGCGACATGCCCGACGGCGGTTTCGTCGCCACCTACACCGACGTGACCGAGCGCCACAATGCCGCGGCCGCGCTGGAGCGCCGCGTCGCCGAGCGCACCACCGCGCTGGCCCTCGCCAAGGCCGAGGCCGAGCGGGCCAATTTGAGCAAGACGCGCTTCCTCGCGGCCGCGAGTCACGATCTCCTGCAGCCGCTGCACGCCGCGCGGCTGTTCAGCTCGGCCCTCGGGGAGCTCAGACAAGAACCCTTGGTCGGCAAGATCGACGCGTCGTTGCGCTCGGTCGAAACCCTGCTCGGCGCGCTGCTCGACGTCTCGAAGCTCGACGGCGGCGCGGTGACGGCGCAGCCGCGGGCGTTCCCGATCGACGCCGTGATGGCGACCTTGGCCGAGGAGTTCAGCGCGATCGCGCGCGAGCGCGGCCTCGCTCTCACCATGGTGCGCTCGAGCGCCGGCGTGTACAGCGACCCGGCGCTGCTGCGCCGCATCCTGCAGAACTTCCTGTCGAATGCGCTGCGCTACACCGAAGCGGGCCGTGTCCTGGTCGGCTGCCGTCGCCAGGGAGCGACCGTGCGCATCGAGGTGTGGGACACCGGCCCCGGCATTCCCGAAACCGACCTCGACGACATCTTCGTCGAGTTCCAACGCTTGGCGCCGCGCACCGGCGACACCGAGCAGGGGCTTGGGCTCGGGCTCGCGATCGTCGGCCGGATCGCGCGCATGCTCGGCCATCCCGTGACGGTGCGCTCGGTGGTCGGTCGCGGCAGCTGCTTCGCCGTCACGGTGCCGCGCGTCGATGCGGCCGCGGTGGCGAGCGCCGCGGTGGCGGCCGAGCCGGAGGTGGCGCCGCGGCGGCGCAACCTCGGGTTCGGCGACGCGTTGGTCGTGTGCATCGACAACGACGCCGTCATTCTCGACGGCATGGCGGCGCTGCTCGGCGGCTGGGACTGCCGCGTGCTCGCGGCGACTACCGCGGAGCAGGCGTTGGCGCGCCTCGACGGCGCGCGGCCCGCCATGGTGATCATCGACTACCGCCTCGACGGCGACGTCACGGGCGAGAGCGCGCTCGCCACGTTGCGCGCACGCCTCGGCGACGATCTGCCGGCGATCTTCATCACGGCCGATCACACGGAGGCGACCCGGCAGCGCATCGCCGGTCATCCGGTGCTCTACAAGCCGGTCAATCCCGGCGCGCTGCGCGCGCTGCTGAGCCGCTTGCTCCAGCCGGCGGCGCGGCCGGCGCAACCGGTCCGCTGACCGGCTGCGGCGGTTCGACCAGGAGGCGCGCCGCCGCGATCACGGCCTGCGTGCGGTTGCCGACGCCGAGCTTGCGCAGGATCATGGTGACGTGCGCCTTCACGGTCGCCTCGGTGACCGCGAGCTCGTGGGCGATCTGTTTGTTGAGGCGGCCCTCGGCGACCATCATGAAGACCCTGAGCTGCTGCGGCGTCAGCGCCGTCAGCCGCGTCGCCAAGTCGATGTCCTCGGCGCGCTCGCTCGGCTCGCCATGCTCGGGGAACCACAGGTCGCCAGCGAGCACGGCGCCGATCGCCTCGGCCAAGCGCTCGCCGGGTGCCGACTTCGGGATGAAGCCGGAGGCGCCGTAGTCGAGCGCGCGGCTGATCGTCAGAGCATCCTCGCTCGCCGAGATGACGATCACGGGCAGGGCGGGGAACTCGGCGCGGAGCAGCACCAGGCCGCCAAAACCGTTCATGCCCGGCATGTTGAGGTCGAGCAGCAGAAGGTCGACCGGAGCCGGGCTCGGCCGCGCGCCGACCGCCGCGATCACCTGATCGAGCGTCGCGGCCTCCAGCAACGCGGTGTCGGGCAGCGCCTGGGTCACCAGTTGCGCCAGCGCGCTGCGCATCATCGGGTGGTCGTCGGCGATCAGGATGCGCCGCGCCTCCGCCATGTCCTCCCCCGGACCACATGCCGTTGGGCGAGTATTGGGCGCACCGACAGGTCAGACAAGCCGCCGGGGGTGCGACGGGGCTTGACATCGATAGCATTTCGATATATCTATTATCCGATATATCGACATCGCATCGAGGTTTTCCATGCTCCATCGACCCTTCCACGGCTGCGGCGAGCCGCGTTTCGCCCGCGCCGGTTTCGGCTTCGGCCGGCATTTCGGCGGCGGCCACGGCCGCCACCGTCATGGCCCGCGCGGCGGCCGTTTCTTCGAGCGCGGCGACCTGCGCTACGTGCTCCTGCATCTAATCAGCGAACGCCCGCGCCACGGCTACGAACTGATCACCGCCATCGAGGAAAAATTCGGCGGCATGTACAGCCCGAGCCCCGGGGTCATCTACCCGACCCTGACCTTGCTCGAGGAGCTCGGCTACGTGCGCCCGGAGGCCGAGGTCGGCGCCACCAAGAAGCTCTACGCGATCACCGAGGAGGGGCGGGCCTTCCAGGCCGCCAACCGCCCGCTGGTCGACGCAATCCTCGCGCGCATGGCCGAGCTCAGCGCGGCCTACGGCGGCGGGCCGGCGCCCGAGATCGTGCGCGCCG
>JACQAI010000738.1 GCA_016195115.1 Pseudomonadota bacterium | reverse complement strand
GTCAACAACGAGCTCGACTCGACCGTGACGACCTACCGCTGGGACGGCACGCGCGGCA
Source organism: Pseudomonadota bacterium (assembly GCA_016195115.1). Classification (GTDB taxonomy): domain Bacteria; phylum Pseudomonadota; class Alphaproteobacteria; order Elsterales; family Elsteraceae; genus JACQAI01. The sequence continues at coordinate 5,346 of JACQAI010000738.1, read as the reverse complement.
GCCTAGCGCCGCTCGAGGTGGTGGCGACCCTGCCGACCAGCTTCACGGGCAACAACACGACGGCCGAGATCGCGGTCGCGCCGTCGGGCCGCTGCCTTTATGTGTCCAACCGCGGCCACGACAGCATCGCGATCTTCGCCGTCGACCCGACCAGCGGGCGGCTGACATCGAGCGGCTGGGAGCCGACCCAGGGCCCGACGCCGCGGTTTTTCGCGATCGATCCGCCGGCCAGGTTGCTCTACGCCGCCAACCAGCAGGGCGACACCATCGTGACCTTCCGGATCGATCCGGCGCGCGGCACCCTGGCGCCGACCGGACAGGTCATCCGCAGCGCCAGCCCAGCCTGCATCGTGTTTTCGACCGGTTAGGGGCTCACGCCCCGGCGCCGCCCACCGGCGCCCGGCTGTGGATGTTGTTGATGTCGACGACCTGGCCGAGCAGCGCCAGGAAGCGCTTGCGGTCGGCGGCGGCGAGCGGTGCCAGGATGCGGGCCTGGGCGCGCTCGACCGCGGGCTCGATCGCGGCCGCGGTGCGCGCGCCCTCCGCGGTCGCGGTGAGGCGCTTGACCCGCCGGTCCTGCGGGTCGGGCGCGCGCTCGACCAGCCGCTTGCCGACCAGCCGCTCGATGACGTCGCCCAGGGTCGAGCGGTCGAACGCGAGCAGGGCCGACAAGGTGGTCGCCTCGATGCCGGGGTTCTCCTCGATCGCGACCAGGGCGGCGTACTGCACCGGCGTGATGTCGAAGCCGCCGGCGCTCGCCTCCTCGATGAATAGCGCGACCGCGATCTGCTGGCAGCGCCGAATCAGATGGCCGGGCTTCGAATAGATCTTGGTGAGCGCCATCCGGGTGCCTCCGTGCTGCGGCCGCGCGCAGCTTGCCAGCGATGATCATAGTAAGTATACTGAAGATAAGTATACAGAGAAAATGCGGGGACAGCCATGACGGGGGCGGCGCATCCGACCCTGATCGTCGGTGGCGGCATCGGCGGCCTGACCACGGCGCTCGCACTCGCCGCGCGCGGCCGGCCCGTCCACGTGCTCGAGAAGGCCGCCGCGTTCGGCGAGATCGGCGCCGGGCTGCAGCTCGCGCCCAACGCCATGCACGTGCTCGATCGGCTCGGCCTGCTGCCCGAGATCGCCAAGCACGCCGTCTACCCGAGCCGGCTGGTCTGGATGGACGCGCTGGCCGGCGAGCCCATCACCGCGGTTGATCTCGGCGCCGCGTTCCGTGCCCGCTACGGCCAGCCCTACATCGTCATGCATCGCAGCGATCTGCTCGCGGTCCTGCTCGCGGCCTGTCAGGCCGAGAAACTGATCGCGCTCGAGGCCGACCGCGCGGTCGTCGCGGTCGAGGATTTGGGCGAGCGCGCGCGGGCGCGGGGCGCAGACGGCACGGCCTATGACACTGAGTTGCTGATCGCCGCCGACGGGCTGTGGTCGTCGGTGCGCGGCGCGATCGTCGACGACCAGCCGATCGGCTCGGCCTACGTCGCCTATCGCGGCACCTTGCCGATCGAACGGATGTCGAGCCACGCCGGGCTCGACAACGTCGTCATGTGGGTCGGCCCCGACATGCATTTCGTCCAGTATCCGGTGCGGCGCGGCGAGCTCTACAACCAGGTCGCGGTGTTCCGCAGCCCGCGCTACCGGCCGGGGCATTCCGACGGTCGCGACGATTGGGGCACCGTCGAGGAGTTCGACGCCCATTACGCCCAGACCTGCGACTACGTGCAGGGCTGCGCCAGGCTGATGGCGCGCGACAAGCGCTGGCCGATGTACGACCGGGCGCCGATCGCTGCGTGGGTGCGCAACCGCATCGTGCTGATGGGCGACGCTGCGCATCCGATGCTGCAGTACGCCGCCCAGGGCGCCTGTCAGGCGATCGAGGACGCGCTGTGCCTGGCCGATCGGATCGCCGCGACCCCGGCCGATCTGCCGCGCGCGCTCGCGTCCTACCAGGCGGCGCGGGCGCCGCGCACCGCGCGCGTCCAGCGCACCGCGCGCGACATCGGTGACTTCTTCCATCTCGCCGGCGCCGCGGCGTCCGCGCGCAACGCCACGATGCGGCGACGCGCCGAGACCGACTACGCGCCACTCGACTGGCTCTACGGCCACAAGGCATAAGGCGCGGATCGCGGGCGCGGATCGCAGGCGCGGATCGCGGGCGCGGATCGGGGCCCGACGGTCGCCGAAAATTTGACACAATTGGCAGCGAGCCTCACGCCAAGCAAGCGGAGGTCACGCATGACAAGCCGCGGTCTGGGTTTGCTGGTTGCCGTTATCGTCGCCGGGTTCGCCGGCCCGGCACGGGCGGAGACGCTAGTTCACGCCGATCAGTGCGGGCGGGCCAATGCCGGCGCGCTGATCGGGCGGCCGATCGGCGATGCCGCCGCGGCGCTGGCGGGTCGGCCGTACGGCGTCGTCACGGTGCGACACAAGAGCAGCGGCGGCCTGGTCGTGACCGGCGACTTCCGGCCCGAGCGCCTCAGCCTGGTGGTCGACCGCGGCGGCCGCGTCAGCCAGGTGCTGTGCGGCTGATCAGCTGATGCGCGGCATCACCTTGGTCCAGAAGCGCTCGATCGACTTCATCAGCACGGCGTGCGGCACCAGGCTGTTGTAGGTGTAGCAGAACAGCCAATCGACCGGCACGTGGCGGCGGATCTTCTCCAGCGTGCGCGTCACCGTGTCGACCGTGCCGACCAGCGCGTAGCCGAGCGCGATCGCCTCCTCTTGCGTCGGGTAGGTCCCGGTCTTGGGATCGGCGATGCCCTTGCGGAAGCCGAACGGCTCGAACCAGGCCCGCCCGGCGAACACGCCGGAGTCCTGCCACAGCCGGATCGCTTCTTCGTCGGTGTCGGTGATGATGACGTCGCGCAGCAGGCCCATGCCGGCGCCGCGCGGGCGCTTCGACACCTCGGCGTAGACGTCGAACAGCTTGTCGGCGTGCTGGTCGTGCATCGCCGGCAGGATCGGGGTCACGCCCTCCTTGGCGCACCACCGGATCGTCGATTCCGAGCTCGCGAACGGCTGGAACAGCGGCGGGTGCGGTTTCTGCAGCGGCTTGGGGATGACGCCGACCGATTCCAGGATGCCGTTCTCGACGCCGGCGCCGTACTTCGCCGTGGTGTCGAGGGTCCAGGGCGTGTCGCCGGCCGGGATCTTCCAGTACTTGCCCTGATGGGTGAGCATCTCCTCGGTCCAGCACTTCTTGATGATCTGGAAGCACTCCTCGAAAGCGGCGCGGTTGGCCTCGTCGATCGCGTCGTGGTGGTGCGGCAGCGCGCCATGGATGCCGTGCATCTGCTGCGCCATCACGTCGACCCAGCGGCGCTGGTAGCCGCGCGCGAAGCCGGCGCAGGCGCGCCCGCCGGTCATGTGGTCGAGCATCGCGATGTCCTCGGCGACCCGGATCGGGTTCGACGCCGGCAGCACGATGCCGAGCTGGCCGACCCGAATGCGTTTGGTCTGCATCGCGAAATAGAGATCGAGCAGCACCGGGTTGTTGGACAGCTCGAAGCCTTCGATGTGGAAGTGGTGCTCCGTGAAGCTGACCGAGTCGTAGCCGAGATCGTCGGCCAGCCGGATCTGCTCGGAGAGCTCGCGCAGCATGCGCTGGTAGAACTCGCCGTTGAGGCCGGCCATGCCGCGCTCGATCTCGGCGCGGCTGGCGATCGTCGGCAGATAGAACAGCGATGCTTTCACGAGGATCCCCAGAGGACAGAAGTCAGATGACAGACGACAGATAAAGGATACGAAACAGCGGACGGAATCTCCATCGGTCGTCCGTCGTCTGTCCTCTGTCGTCTGGTCAGCGCCAGCTGACGCCGGTCACGTCGTTGGCCTGCAGCGGGCTGTTCTCCCACAGGCCGTCGAGCTTGGCGTTCCACACGCCGAGCTTGGGCAGCTGGAACAGGAATAGGTTGACGCAGTCGTCCGAGAGCATGCGCTGGGCGTCGCCGTAGAGGCGGTTGCGCGCCGTCGGATCGCCGGTGCGCGCGATCGTCGCGATCAGATCCTTGAACGGCTGGCTCTTGTAGTTGAAGTAGTAGTCGTCGCGCGCGTAGATGTCGATGTCGAGCGGCTCGGTGTGGGCGATGATCGTCAGGTCGTAGTCCTTGCGCTTGAACACTTGGTCGAGCCACTGCGCGAACTCGATCGGGATCAACGTCACCTTGACGCCGACCTGGCCGAGATACGCCGCGACGATCTCGCCCGAGCGCCGCGCGTAGGCCGGCGGCGGCAGGTGCAGGGTCAGGCTCAGGTTGGTTTGGCCGGCTTCGGCCAACAGCTTCTTGGCCAGCGCCGGATCGTGCGGATAACGCCCGGTCAGGTCGACGTAGGCCGGATGGATCGGCGAGAAATGGCTGCCGATCGGGGTTGCCAGCCCCGACATCGCGCCGTCGATGATTGCTTTGCGGTCGATCGCGTGCGCCAGCGCGCGGCGCACCCGGACGTCGTTGAGCGGCGGCTTGGCGTTGTTGATCGCGACGATGGTCTCGCCCTCGGTATTGCCGACTACGACCTTGAAGCGCGCATCGCGCTTGAACTGGTCGATCGCCTCGACCGCGGCGACGTTGGCGAAGGCGTCGACGTCGCCGGCCTGCAGCGCCGCGATGCCGGCCTGCGGATCGGAGATGAACCGGAACGTCACGCGATTGAGCTTGATCGCGGCGGCGTTGCGCCAGGCCGGGTTCTTGACCAGCTCGACGCGGTCGCCGCGCACCCAGCGCTCGAACTTGAACGGCCCGGTGCCGACCGGGTTGGCCTTGTTGTTGGCGACGCTGTTGGGCGCCATCATGACGGCGTCGCCCCAGCCCATGTTGTAGAGGAAGTTGGCGGTCGGCTGCTTCAAGGTCACGACCGCGGTCGCGAGGTCTTGTGTCGTCACGCCGGCGATCGGCGCGAACAGCGGCTTCTGGGCGTTGGTCGAGTCGGGCGCCAGCGCGCGCTCGAGCGTGAACTTGACGATGCTCGAGTCGAATGGCGTACCGTCGTGGAACGTCACGCCCTGGCGCAGCTTGAAGGTGTAGGTGAGCTCGTCGGGCGACACCGTCCAGCTTTCGGCCAAGCCCGGCAGCACGCCGCCGGCGCGATCGATCCGCGTCAGGCCCTCGTAGAGATTGGAGTAGGTGACCTCGCGGATCGCACCAGCGGCGCCCGCGGTCGGATCGAGATGCGGCGGCTCGAGCTGCATGCCGAGCACCAGGTTGTCGCGCGGCGCTTGCGCCATGGCAGGCGCGACCATCAGCGCGCCCAACCACAGCCCGATCCAACGACTCATGTCTCCCTCCTCACGCTCGTACCTTGAGAAAGCGCCCGTAGCGCTCGCGATAGCTGGTGAATCCG
>JACQAI010000743.1 GCA_016195115.1 Pseudomonadota bacterium | reverse complement strand
GATGCGCGTGGTCGACCGGCCGCTCAGCCACTGGCGCTACGTCGCCAAGCTGCTCGAGGATCGCATCCTGGCGGCGATCGCGCTGGTGCTGCTGTCGCCGGTGCTCGCGGCGATCGCGCTGGCGATCCGGCTCGACAGCCCCGGACCCGTGCTGTTTCGCCAAAAGCGCCACGGCTTCAACAACACCGAGTTCCAGGTCTACAAGTTCCGCAGCATGAAGGTCGAGCAGAGCGACGCGCTCGGCGCGCGCCAAGCCGCGCGCAACGACACGCGCATCACCAAGCTCGGCGCCTTCCTGCGCAAGAGCAGCCTCGATGAGCTGCCGCAGCTGTTCAACGTGCTGCGCGGCGACATGTCGATCGTCGGGCCGCGGCCGCATCCGATCGGCATGCGTACCGGCAACCGGCTGTGCGAGGACATCGTCGACGAGTACGCCCACCGCCATCGCGTCAGGCCGGGCATCACCGGCTGGGCGCAGGTCAAGGGCTTCCGCGGCGCCACCGAGACGCCGACGCAGCTGCAGCGCCGGGTCGAGCTCGACCTCCACTACATCGACCACTGGTCGATCGTGTTCGACCTCAAGATCATCCTGCTGACGGCGTTTGCGGTGCTGCGCCGCGAAAACGCCTTCTAGCCCGACCCGAGAGTTCCACGATGCCTGCCAGAAATACCGCCACCGACGCCATCCCCGGCCTGCACGAGCCGATCGATCTCCCCGAGCCGGCCAACGCGCTCGAGTCGCGCATCGACCGGCTGACCCGCGAGGTCTCGGAAAGCACCGCGCAGCTCAAGGAGCTGGTGCGGCTCGCCGACACCGAGCTCGCCTTGCCGGCGCTCAATCAGCGGGCCTTCCTGCGCGAGGCCAGCCGGCTGTGCCTGATGGCGCGGCGGCACAAGATCCCGTTGGCGCTGCTCTATGTGAACATCGACGACTTTCGCAAGATCAACGAGGCCTACGGGCGACGCGGCGGCGACGCCGTGCTCGAGCAGCTGGCGCGCCATCTCGAGCGCCTGACGCGCGGCAGCGACCTGATCGGCCGGGTCGGCGCCGACGAGTTCTGCGGGCTGTTGAGCCACACCAGCGAGACCGCCGCCGCCGGCAAGATCCGCGCACTCACCGCGCTCCTGCGCGACGAGCCGCCGGTCTATCTCGGCCGCCCCATCCAGATCCACGTCACATGCAGCGCTATCGACGTCGCCGGGGGCATGATCGACGCCGCGACCGACGCCGCGGTGGCCGACATTCTCGAGCAGCGCCAGCATCGGCTGCCCTAGCGGCAGGGGCGGAAGCCCCGCGAGCGCAACAACAGCAAGCGCGGAGCGCCGGTCATTGCAGCAGGATCGACGGCGAGATCGGCAGCAGCCGCCGGATATAGACCTCGACGAACCGGCCGACGTCGGCGACCGGCGAGCGCGGCACGAAGACGATGTCGAGCGGCGCCAGCAGCACGTCCTGATCGCCGCCGGCATCGGACGGGTATTCCTTGAGGTTGAGAACCTGCCAGCTGGTCGGGCCGCCGGCTGTCTGGCGGTAGAGGATGACCTGGCTGGGGTAGGCGGTGTCCTTGAAGCCCTGCGCCTGCAGGATCGCCTGGCGCACCGTGGTCGGCCGGGTCAGCGGCTGCGGCCCGGTCAGTCCGACCTCGCCACCGACGAACACGCGATTCTGGCTGAACTCGCGCACCAGCACGGCGATCTGGGGTTCGCGCAGCTGATTGGCGTAGGCGGTGCGCAGGGTCGTGCGCAGCTGCTCGACCGTGAGCCCGGCCGCGGCGATCTCGGAGTCGACGAGCTGCAGCGAGATGCGGCCGTCCGGCCGCACGACCTGGCGCTCGTTGAGCTCGGGCGTGAGCTGGAATTTCACCTCGAGGTCGTCGCCCGGCTGGATGACGTAGGGTGCGGTCGACGCCGGCGCCACCGCGGTCGAGAACCCGGTGGTACGCGCCGGCGCTTCCTCGCGCACGCCGCAGGCGGCGAGCAGCGCGCCGCCCAAGAGGACCGTCAAGAGGCCGCACGGCGTCCGACGCCGCCGCGACATCGGCGGTGCCGAGGACCCCATCACGATCTGCGGTCTCACTTGCAACATGATGATTTAGTGGTCTAATGCCCCATGGGTTTCGACAGTGTCAACGCGGCTCGCCATATCGTAGATGGCATTATAGACCATGGCGACGATGCCGTGGCGGGTCGGTCGTCATGGCGCCACCTCTGAGCGGCGCATGAGCAGCGTCTACCAAGCCCTCGAGCGCGCGCGTCGCGGCGGCAGTCCGGCACCGCCGACCGGCGGCGCGGCGGGGCCGCGCGTCGGCAGCCGCCGGTTCAGCCGCGAGATGCAGGCGCTCAGCAGCCGGCTGCAGCCGCTGTTCGACGAGCGGCCGTCGGTCGTGCTGGCGATCACGGCGTGCGGCCGCGGCGAGGGCACCACCACGCTCGCCACCGAGTTCGCCCAGCACCTGGCCGAGGACGGGCGGCGCGTGCTGTTCTGCGGCGTGCACGGACGCCAGGCGGCGACGCCCGACGCCGACGTCGTCGAGGCAGCGCCCAACCTGTTCCTGCTCGACATCGAGCCGCTCCGGCGCGAGAGCACCAACGTGCTCGACAAAAGCGCTTTCCGCGACCGCATCGAAGCGCTGCGCGGGCAATACGCCCTGATCCTGATCGACTGCCCGCCGATCCTGATCGACGGCAGCTGGTCGGCGGTGCTGCGCACCGTCGACGGCATCATCCTGGTGGTCCAGGCCGAAAAGACCCGCAGCGCGGTGCTGCGCAGCACGACCAAGATGATCACCGAGGCCGGCGGCCACATGCTCGGCATCGTGTTCAACCGCCGCAATCAGTACATACCGCGCTTCCTCTACCGATTTCTGTAAGTCCCCTCTCCCATTGGGGGAGGCTATTCCAGCGCCTGGCGGTAGAGCGCGAGCATGCGTTCGGCGTAGCCGCGCGCCTCGAAGCGGCGGTGGAACAGCGCCGCGCCGGCGTCACCCAATCGAGCGCGACGGGCCGGATCCGCGATCGCGGCGGCAAGCGCCTGCGTCAGTCCGGCGACGTCGCCCGGGCGCACCAGCATGCCGGAGACATCGTCTTCGATGACCTCGGCGAGCGCGCCGACCGGGGTGCAGATCACGCACGTGCCAGAGGCGAGGCCCTCGAGCACCGACATCGCCATGCCCTCGTCGTGCGACGGCAGCACCAGGATGTCGGCGGCGCGCAGCAGCGCCTCGGTGGCGCCACGGTCGAGCCAGCCGGGAAATGCCAGGCGGCCGGCGACGCCGGCGGCGCGCGCCTGGGCGCGGTAGCGGTCGAGATCGCCGTCACCGGCCAGGGTCGCGTGCCAGGGCAGGGCGGCGAGCGCCGGATCGGCCAGCGCCGCGATCAGCTCGGGCACGCCCTTGCGTTCGCTCAAGCGGCCGAGGAACAGGATCTGGACCAGCGGCGCGGCCTCGCGCGTCACCGGCGCGGCGGGCGCGCGCACCGCGTTGGGCATCACGGCGATGCGCTCGGCCGCGACCCCGAAACGCTCATGTACGAGCGCGGCGTCGCCGTGGCCGAGAACGATCACGCGACGTGCGCGGCGGAACAGCGCGCGCACCAGGGCCAGCGCCCACCCCGGCAGGGCGTCGCAGAACGCCCGGTAATTGTAGTCGTGCAGATGCAGCACCATGGGCAGGCCGAGCAGCCGCGCCGACCAGCCGACGATGATCTTGCGCACCGTGCTGCCGCGGCCGGCGATGTGGACATGGAGCAACGGCCGCCGCGGCGCGGCAACCATGAGGGCGAGCAAGGCGCCGAGGAAGCGGAACGGCGCCTTGGCGTCGACCCGGGGGCCGCGCGTGTCGAGCACGCGCCAGGCCGGCGCATCCGATCGATCGACCCAGCCGTCGAGCATGTAGCCGATCATGCGGCCGATGCCGCCGCCGTGCTCGAGGCCGCCCGACGTGACGATCAGGACGGGCGGCAACGGCGGTGCCGGAGCAGGGGAGGACGTCGACGGCATCACACCGAACTACTGGATCGCCCGGCCCTTATGCCATAGTTGGCTGCGGAGGCGGTCCAAATCGGCGTCGAGCCATGTACCACGAATTCTACGGCCTCACCCGAATGCCCTTCCAGGGCGCGCCCGACCCCGATTTCCTGTATCCCGGTCCGACCCACCGCGAGGCGCTGGCGACGCTCGAGT
>JACQAI010000742.1 GCA_016195115.1 Pseudomonadota bacterium | reverse complement strand
GTTCGGGGCCGCGGCCGCGGCCGGCAAGCTGCTCGGGCTCGACCACAAGCGCATGGTGTGGGCGCTCGGCATCGCGGCGACCCAGTCGGCCGGTCTGCGCGAGAGTTTTGGCTCCATGTGCAAGAGCCTGCACAGCGGCCGCGCCGCGCAGAACGGCCTGTCGGCGGCGCTGCTGGCGCGGCAGAGCTTCACCGCCGCCGAGCAGGGCATCGAGGGCAAGCGCGGCTTTGCCCACGTGACGTCGACAACCCAGAATTTCGCCGCGATCACCGACGGGCTCGGCGCGTCGTTCGAGCTGATGCGCAACACCTACAAGCCGTTCGCCTGCGGCCTGGTCGTGCACCCGACCATCGACGCCTGCCTGCGCCTGCGCGCCGCGCATAAGCTGAGCGAAAGCCAGATCGAGCGCGTCGACGTCGCGGTCCACCCGATCGTGCTCGAGCTGACGGCCAAGCGCACGCCGCGCACCGGGCTCGAGGGCAAGTTCTCGGTTTTCCACTCGGCCGCGATCGCGTTGATCGACGGCGACGCCCAGGAGGCGCAGTACAGCGATGCGCGGGTCATCGACCCGACGGTCGCCGGCCTGACCGCGCGCGTGCACGCCAGCGCCGCGCCGACCTTGGGCAAGGAAGCGGCAACCGTCACGATCACCTTGCGCGACGGCCGCACGGTCGAGACCCACGTGCCCCATGCCGTCGGCAGCCTCGAGCATCCGATGACCGACGCGCAGATGGATGCCAAGGTGCGTGGGCTCGCCGTCGAGGTGATCGGGGCCGCGCGCACCGACGCGCTGATCAGACTGTGCCGAGGCGCTTGGAGCGAGACCGATGCCGGTGCGGTGGCGCGGGCGGCGGCGCTTGGGTGAGGTCGCTTCGCGTCAGGTCGAGGGCGACCGCCGGGTCGCCGGCGCCCTCGGCCTGACGCGAATCCGCATGGCGCGGCCCTCGGGCTGATCGACATCGAACGCGCCGGTCTTGCGGACCAGATCGCTGAGCTTCCGATAGCCGTAGGTGCGCGGGTCGAAGTCCGACGCGATGTTCGCAAGGCGTTGCCCGACCACGCCCAAGCCGACCCAGCCGTCCTCCGTCTCCATCTCCGCGATCGCCTTGCTCAAGATGGGAACCGCCGCGCTGGGCGGCTGCAGGGCCTTGCGGGCCGCCGCGTCGCCCGGCGTCGCCACCGGCGCATCGGGCAGCAGGTTCTCCGTGTAGATGAAGCGGCGGCACGCCTGGCGGAAGCTCTCGGGGGTCTTCTGCTCGCCGAACCCGTAGACATCGGCGCCCTGTTCGCGGAGACGCGACGCCAAGCGGGTGAAATCGCTGTCGGAGGAGACCAGACAGAAGCCGTCGAAGCGGCCGCTGTGCAACAGATCCATGGCGTCGATCACCAGGGCGATGTCGGACGCGTTCTTGCCCGACGTGTAGGCGAACTGCTGGTAGGGATCGATCGCGTACTTTTGCAGGATGTCGGCCCACGATTTCAGGCGTTGGCCCGAGAAATCTCCATAGATCCGCCGGACACTGGCCTCGCCGAACTTGGCGACCTCCTCGAATAGCCCGGCGGCGATGCGCGGCGACGTGTTGTCGGCATCGATGAGGATGGCAAGTCGCGGCAAGCGCTGTTCTTCTGCCATGGCTCACACCTTCATTGACATAGCGGCGAGCGGGCTACGCGCGCGGCGTCGCGCCAACCTCTTCGAGCCGGCGGCCGGCGGGCTCGACGCCCCAGCCCCACACCACAACGATCTGGAGCAGCATCAAGCCGATCATCAGCGCCAACACGCCGGTGACGCCATAGCTGCCGAACAGCGCCACGACGATGAAGGGCGAGACGATCGTCGCGGCGCGGCCGAGAGTGTTGCAGATGCCGTTGGCGCGCAACCTGATCTCGGTCGGGAACAGCTCGGGCGTATAGACGCCGAACAGCACCGCGACTTGGACATAGATCGCGACGATCAGGAAGAAGCCGACGGTCAGCATCACGGCCGGCTCGGCGCCGACGAACGGATAGATTGCGCCAAGGACGACGGTCGCCGCCGAGGCCGTGATGATGGTGCGGCGGCGGCCGATCGCGTCGGCGGCGAAGGCGCCGATCGCGCAACCGATCGGCGAGCCGAGCACGATCACGAGGGTGTAGGAGAACGATTGCGCGACGCTCAGCCCCTGGCGCACGAAGAAGGTCGGCAGCCAGACCACGAAGCCGAAGATCAAAGTGTTGATCACGATCAGGACGATGCTGCCGACGATCAGGCTCGCGAGCAGCGGCGGGCGGAACAGCTCGCCGAGCGGCCGCACCGGCGACCCGACACCGAGCACCGGCGGCGGCAGCGGCGCGCCGGCCGACGCCTCGCGCTCGATCTCGCGCAGCAGCGCCTCGGCCTCGTCGGTGCGGCCCTGGGTCTCGAGCCAGCGCGGCGACTCGGGCAGGTTCTTGCGCAGGTACCAGACGATCAGCGCGCCGACACCGGCGATCACGAACATCGGCCGCCAGCCGAACTCGGGGATCGTCAGGGTGCCGATCAAGGCCGTCGCGGGCAGGCCCGACACCACGATCATGGCCATGAAGGCGAGCCAGCGGCCGCGCGAGCGCGGCGGCACGAACTCCGTCATGGTCGAGTAGCCGACGACGATCTCGGCGCCCAGCCCGAGGCCCATGATGAAGCGCAAGCCGTTGAGCACCGTCATGTCGGGCGCGAACGCGGCGGCCAGCGAGGCCAGGCCGAAGATCATCAGATTGAACTGGTAGGTGAAACGGCGGCCGTAGCGGTCGCCCAGGAAGCCGGCGACGAAGGCGCCGATCGTCATGCCGAGGAAAGTCAGCGAAACAAACTGGGCGTTCTGCGGCAGGGTCGAGAAGCCGCTCTTCACCGTGGCGCCCAGCACGGTGGCGCCGACATAGAGATCGTAGCCGTCGAAGAACATGCCGGCGCCGACCAGCATGAAGATGCGCCGATGGAACGACGAGATCGGCAGGCGGTCGAGACGCGCGCCGGCATTGACGGTGCTGATCTGAGTCATGGTCGTGTCTCCCCCCGGAGCGCGGATGATGGCACGCCCGTTCCGATTCGGGCGAGCGCCGTCTCAGTCGTGCGGCGCGGGGAGGGCCGGCGACAGTCTTTGTTGCGCTCGCGGGGCCGCGCCCCTGCTGCTAGTTCGGATACACGATCGTCCGCAGCATGACGCGGCGCTCGTCGGGGCGATAGTCACCGCCGCCACGGTGCATGGTGGCTTGCTCGTCCCACATCAGGAGATCGCCGACCTGCCAGGAATGGTAGTAGGTGAAGCGCTCCTGCGTGGCGTGGCGGGCGAGTTCCTCGATGAGCTCCCAGGCCGCTTCGCGCTCCATGCCCTCGAAGCCGTGGGTGTGCATCGGGTTGACGAACAGCAACGGGCGGCCGGTGACCGGGTGCGGGATCACGGCCGGGCGCCGCTTCTCGGTCGGAATCCGCTCGGCCATCTTGGCCTCGTCCGGCGTGTAGAGCTTGACGCCGGCGGGACCGTCGGTGCGGCCGTGCAGCCCGACCATGCCGGCGAGCCGCGTCTTCATCGCGTCGGGCAACGCGTCGTAGGCGGCGCGCATGTCGGCGAACAACGTGCCGCCCTTCTCCGACGGCACCTCGAGGGCGTGCAGCATCGCGAGCCGCGGCAGCTTCTCCTCGAAGGTCGAATCGGTGTGCCAGTCGGTTGCGCGCTTGACGCCGTACCAATCGATCTTGCCGGCCTCGTCGACGTTGCGCAGCCACGACACTTCCGGGTGGCCGGCGACGCGGTAGGCCACCAAGGCGTGCGGGCGCGGTACCCCGAAGCGCCGGCCGAACGCCGCGAGCGCCGCGGCGCTGAGCTTCTGGTTACGGAACACCAGCACGGGATGCTCGGCGAAGGCGCGCTCGATCCACGCCATCGTGCCGTCATCGGGCGGCTGCGACAGGTCGATGCCGAGCGCCTCGGTGCCGAGCGCCTTGCCGAGCGGACGGAGCTCGGGGCGAATTTCTGGGCGGAGTTGCGAGCCGGCCACGGGCATCCTCCCTGATGGGCCAACACCAGCCCGCGCATTGTCCGCCTTCACGGCGATCCTGGCAACCGAGGTTGCCGCCCGGCCCTACTCCGCCGTGACGTTGGCCGTCTTGATGACCGCGGCCCAGCGCCCGATGTCGGCGTCGACGCGGGCGGCGAGCGCGGCCGGACCCTCGACCACCGGCTCGGCGCCGAGCTCGGCCAGGCGCTTCTGCACGTCGGGCAGCGCCTGAATGCGCGCGATCTCGGCGGCGAGTTTCTCCACGATCTCGCGCGGCACGCCGGCCGGCACCGTCATGCCGAACCAGATCGCGACGTCGAAGCCGGGCACGCCGGCCTCGGCGACCGGCGGGATCTCGGGGGCGGCCGGCGCGCGCGCCGCGGTGCTGATCGCCAACGCGCGCAGCCGGTTGTCGCGCACGTGCGGCAGGCCGTTGATCGGGTTCATGAACATGGTCTGGATCTGGCCCGACAGCAGGTCCTGCGTCGCCGGCGCCTGGCCCTTGTAGGGCACATGCACGAGATCGATGCCCGCCATGCTGCGCAGCAGCTCGAAGGCGAGATGCGAGGTCACGCCGACCCCCGCCGAGCCGAAGGAGAGCGCGCCGGGCTCGGCCTTGGCGAGCGCGATCAGCTCGCGGAGCGACTGCGCCGGCACCGACGGATGGACGACCAGGATGAAGGGCGTGCGCGCGATCATGGCGACCGGCCGGAAGTCGCGCACCAGGTCGAACGGCAGCTTCTTGTAGAGGCTGACGCTGATCGGGCTGCCGAGATCGAACATCGACAGGGTGTAGCCATCGGGCGCGGCGTGCGACACGTACTCGAGCCCGATGATGGCACCGGCGCCCGGCTTGCTCTCGACGATCACGGGCTGGCCCCAGGCCTCGTGCAGCTTGGCGCCGACCAGCCGCCCGAGGATATCCATCGGCCCGGCCGGCGTGGTCGGGATTACGAGTTTGATCGGCTTGGCCGGGTAGGGATCGGCGGCCGCAGCCGCGGCGGCGCCGAGCAGCACGAAGGTCGCGACGCGAACGAGCTGCACCAGGGTCACGAAACGCCCTCCCCGTGACGGTTCCGATCGGCGGCGCGATGGTAGGCCGGTTCCGCAGGCCGCCGCAGCCCCCCGGCGCGCTACGCTCCCCTGCGCGGCGCGCGGGACCGGCGCCGCGGCGGCGGTGCAATCAGGCGCTTGGCGGCCGCGGCCGCGGCCGCGGCATAGCGGCGATCGCCGTGGACCAGGATCAACGAGATCGCGCCCTCGGACAGCAGCCAGATCTCGCGCGCGCGCTCGCGCGGCGCCGCGACCCCGGCGGCGGCCAGCACGTCGGCCAGGTGGCCTTCGAGCATGGCCTTGTGGCGGCGCGCGATGGCGCGGGCCGGATGGCCGGGCAGATCGGCGAGCTCGACGACCAGGCGCGTGAAGCCCGAGCCGGCCCAGCGCGGCGTGTCGGACCACACCGCGAGTGCCTCGAACATCGCGTCGATGATCGCCGCCGGTGAGCCGGACAGCCGATCGCCGAAGCTCTTGAACGCCGCCAGCGCCAAGCGGTGCTGCGCCTCGAGCATCGCGGCCAGCAGCGCGTCCTTGCTCTCGAAGTGATAGTAGAGCGTCCGCTTGGTGACCGTCGTCGCGGCGGCGATTTCGTCCATGCTGACGCGCACGTAGCCCTTGCGGCGAAACAGCCGGTAGGCGGCGTCGAGGATGCGCTGACGCGTGCGGTCTCCGGAGCGCGGCACGGCTCACCTCCGCGAATGTATACCGACCAGTGAGTTTACGCCGCGGGCCGCGGCGTCTGAGATGAAATCCGGTCATGACGACGTGAGAGGACACCGTGGCGCTCGAGACCCTCACCCTGCGATCGGTGACGGCGCGGCCCGTACTGCTGCCGCTGCGCCGCCCGGTGGTGTCCAAGGTCGGCCGGTTCGACCAGTGGCCCATGATCCTGATCGATCTGCAAACCGAGGAGGGCGTCGTCGGGCACAGCTATCTCGAGCCCTACCTCAAGCAGGCGATGCACTATCTCGTGCCGGCGATCGAAGACTTGGCGGCGGCGCGCATTGGCCAACCGATCCATCCGCTCGACGACTTCCAGCGCGATCACAAATCGCTCAACCTGGTCGGTTATGAGGGCCTGGCGATGATCGCGGTATCGGGACTCGACATGGCGGCCTGGGACGCGCGGGCAAAGGCAGCGAACCTACCGCTCGCGGTGCTGCTGGGCGGCGCGCTCGGCGCGGTGCCGGCGTACAACAGCAATGGCTTGTGGCTGACCGACGTCGCGACGCTCGCCGACGAAGCCGCCGCGCTGGTCGCCGAGGGCGGCTTCACCGGCCTCAAGCTCAGGCTCGGCCGCGACCGGCTGGCCGACGACCTCGCGGCGATCGCGGCGGTGCGCGCGGTAGTCGGCGCCGAGGTCAGGCTGATGGTCGACTTCAATCAAGGCCTCAGCCTCGGTGACGCGCTGGTGCGCTGCCACGCGCTCGACCACCAGGGCTTGGCGTGGCTCGAGGAGCCGATCGCCTACACCAACCTCGCCGGCTACGCACAGCTCGCGCGCGAGCTCGAGACACCAGTGCAGCTCGGCGAGAATTTTTATGGCCCGCGCGCGCTATATCAGGCGCTGGCGATGGGCGCCGGCGACCTCGTCATGCCCGACCTGATGCGCATCGGCGGCGTCACGGGCTGGTTGCGCGCCGCGGCGATCGCCGGCGCCGCCGGCATCCCGATGTCGACCCACCTCTATCCGGAGTTCGCCGCGCACCTGATGCGGGTCACCGAGACCGCGCATTGGCTGGAGTGGCAGGATTGGGCCAACGACATCTTGGCCGAGCCGTTCGCGCTGGCCGACGGCGCCCTGGTCGTGCCGAACCGGCCGGGCGCCGGCATCGCCTGGGATGAAGCCGCCGTGACGCGCTACCGCTACGACGCGTAGCGGCCGCGGACATCGCGATCAGCCGAGCCTTGCGGCGCGGCAGCGGACGGGCCACCCTGATCGGGAGAAAGCTCCGCCGGGGGATCCGCGCCCATGATCACGAAATTCGACAGCTCCTATGTCGGCTCGATCGACCTGGAAAACCCCGGCTACGCCGGCACGCCGATCAATTCCCGGCGCTATTCCAGCGCCGAGCTCGCCGCGGTGATGCACAAAACCGAGACCTACGCCCAGCATATGGACAAGCTCGGCTATCACGCCTTCTGGATGGCCGAGCACCACTTCCAGCCCGAGGGCACGGAGTGCATTCCCAATCTCCTCATGATGGGGGTCCACCTCGCCAACATCACCAAGCACCTGAAGATCGCCTGCGGCTTCAACGTCACGACGATGTGGCATCCGCTCCGGCTCGCCGAGGACTATGCGATGGCCGACGTGCTGTCGCGTGGTCGCGTCGTCTTCGGTGTCGCGCGCGGCTATCACACCCGCGAGGTCGAGGTCTTCGGCTCGCCGTTGCGCGACCAGGAGGCCAACCGCGAGCTGTTCGAGGAGCAGGTCGACATCATCTTCAAGGCGTTCAACGAGGAGCGCCTGTCGCACCAGGGCAAGCACTACACGATCCCGCCGGCCGACGTGCCGTATCGCGGCTACATCCTCAAGGACATCACCCTGGTGCCGCAGCCGCAGCGCCTGCCGGTCGAGTGCTGGCAGCCGATTCAGAGCGGCAGCGATCGCGCCTTCGACTTCATGGCGAAGTACGGCATCTCGGGCGTGATCGGCGGGGGCTCGGCCGAGGGCGGCGCGGTCGAGCGCCACATGAAGGGCTTCCAGGCGGCCTACGCGCGCCGCGGCATCGAGCTGGCGCTGGGCGAGCGTCTGGCGATCGGCTTCCAGTTCTGCATCGCGGAGACCCGCGAAGCCGCGATGCGCAAGGCAGCAAAATACTACGAGGAGAACATGAAGATGTTCGGCGAGCTGCGCCTGGTGCGCGCGCTCACCGACGAGCAGATCGAGGCGATGCGCCACCCCGAGAAGGCTGCCAGCATCAAGCTGCCGACCATCGAGGACGCCGTGAAGGCGGGTGGCTTCCTCGCCGGCACGCCGGCCGACATCATCGAGACGCTGAAGGCGGCCGAGCAGCGCTACCCGGGGCTCGATCGCGTCATCTGCACGCTGCCGCCCGGCACGCCGCTGGCGACCGCGCTCGAGCAGCTCGAGCGCTTCGCCAAGGAAGTCATGCCGGCATTCCAGACCGCCAAGGCCGCGGCCGCCGACTGAGTCAGCAGCCGCCGGCGAGATCGATCCACTCGCCGCGGTCAGAGCACTGGCGCACCCGGCCCTGCTGGC
>JACQAI010000741.1 GCA_016195115.1 Pseudomonadota bacterium | reverse complement strand
GCGGGTGAACGGTCGGTTGGAGAACTTGACCGCGCCGGCCTCGAGCAGCCGGTCGAGCAGCGGGTAGGCCCAGTAGACCGTCGCCGAACGAAACAGCGTCGCCCCGATCGCGCGGGTCCGGAAGATCGGCACCTCGGGCACCAGGTCGTGGGCGAGCAGCATGTCGAGCAGGCGCAGCCGGTCGGCCGCCGTGTACTCGATTTCCTCGGGCAAATGGAACGTCACGCTGCTGACCACCTCCCCGACGGGGTCGTAGTTTTGGAACGGGGCATAGAGCGCAACGACATGCGGATTGGCGTGCAGCCAGGCGATCGTCGCCGCGACGCTCTCGGGCAGCAAGGCATCGTCATCGGCCAGATAAACCGCGAACTCCGCCTCGGCGCGGCGGTAGGCGGCGAACATGTTGGGGTGAGCGCCGATGTCACGGGGCTGGCGGAAGTAGCGGATCGGCGCACCGCCGGCGATGCGCTCCTGCACGACGCGTGGGGTCTCGTCGTCGCTGGCGTTGTCGCTGACGACGATCTCGATCGGGAACGGGAACGGGCTGGGATCGGTCAGACCGCGCAACGCCGAGCGCAGATAGCTGGCGCGGTTGCGGGTCGGGATGCAGATGCTGAGGACCGGTCTCGACGGGGATGCCATGGCTGCGCCCTGGCCGCACCAGCGGCGGCGCGGCAGGCGCATCCTAAGCGCCAGCCGGCGACCAGCACCAGCGCCGACCCCGGCGGGATTCGGGCACGGACCTTGCACGGCTGCGCCCGAACCGGCTCAGGAGGCTCGCCATGCAGCAGCGCGCGTTCGGGCGGCTGACGATGACCGCCGCACGCTCGCGGCCGTGGCGCGCGATGCGCCGGGCGTTCGACCGGATGGTCGAGTTCTGGAGGCGTCAGTCGCTCGACCACTTCTGGCCGCCGCATCCCTGATCGACCAGCACGACCTCGCCGTCCATGACGTCCAGCGCGACCGCGGTCAGGCTCTCGCCGGGGCATGGCCCGCTGACGCACACGCCGTCGGTGGCGCGGAATATCGCATTGTGATGGATGCAGCGGAGGTAGGCGCCGCCGTCGAGCGCGATGCGCTCGGCCTTCCAGTCGAGCGCGAAACCCATGTGCGGGCAGTGATTGACGAAGCCGGCGATGCGGTCGCCGCGGCGCACCAAGAGGATGGTCTCCTCGAGCCGCGCGCCGGGCGCGTCGATCAGGGTGACGCCGTCGGGCAGCGCCGCGACGGCGCACAGTCGGCGCGGCGCGCTCACGCGCGGCCTCGGTCGAGGATCGTCAGGGTCGCGCCGATCGTCATGCCGCGCCCACTATACCGGACTTGACCGGCGTGGCGCACCGGCCTGAGCTTGGCGCCGCACCACGGAGGCTCCCTTGCTCGAGTTCCTGATGATCGCCGGCGCGCCGACGCCGGTCGCGCCGTTCAGCCACGCGGTCGCCGCCGACGGCTGGCTGTTCGTCACTGGCCAGATGCCGACCGACCCGGCCGACGACGGCGCGCCGCTGCCCGACGGCATCGAGGCCCAGACCCGCCGCGTGATGGACAACCTCAAGCTGGTGCTCGCGGGGGCTGGGGCCAACCTCGAGGCGGTCGTGTTCGCGCGCGTCTACCTGACCCATTTCGAGCGCGACTACGCGCCGATGAACGCGGTCTACCGCGGCTACTTCGCGCCCGGCCGGCTGCCCGCGCGCACCTGCATCGGCGTCACCGGCCTGGCGCGCGCCGCCCTGGTCGAGATCGACCTGCTGGCCCGCCGCGGCGGCTGACGCCGGGCGCTGCGCGCGAGCGCGCGGTGCTATAGTCGCCCGACGTCCGCCCGGGCAGGAGGCCACGTGCCACGCGCCCCGACCGCTCGCCACCTGCAGGATCAGATGCCGCCCGCCGTCGACCTGCCGCGCGCTGGCAAGCGGCCGGCGCGCGGGCGCTGGTCCGTGGCCCTGCTCGCGGCGCTCGGCCTCGCCGACTGCGCGCCGCTGGCGCCGGGGTTCTACGACGCCGCGACGATCGACGACCCGAACCTCCCGAGCTGCATGTGGACGCGGCGGTTCAGTCCGCCGATCGTCTACCAGGAGAGCGACTTCATCCGCGCGTTCTTCGAACCGGTCAACCTCGCGGCGTACCGCCAGGCGATCCCGGCGCCGTTCGCGATGCCGCCGCGGCCGCTGGTGCGCGTCAGCGTGCTGCACTACTACGAGATGGAGAACGGACCGATCTACCACGAGTCCGAGGTCTCTGTGCTGGCGCTCCACGAGGGGAAGCCGGGGTGGTTCGTGCTGACCATGCCGGTGACCGACGGCGATGCCTGCGCCGGCGGCCGCAACGCCTTGGGCACGCCCAAGGTGATGCGGCGCATCACGCTCGAGCGCGGCGCCGACCAGCACGTCGGCACCTCCTACGCCCGCGGCGGCCGCACGCCCGAGTTCACCCTGACGGTCGCGTTCGGCGAACCCGGCGCGGCAGCGCGCGAGGTGCTGCGCTTCGTGTCGCCGTTCCCGGACCTCTACATCCTGCGCGGCAGCGTCCTCAAGCTCGGCGGCGGCCGCGGCTCGATAGAGACCCTGGAGACCGCCGCGCCCGGGGTGTGGAAAATCCGCCTCGGCACCGCCCGGCTCGAAGCGGGCGGCGACCCGGAGAGCGTGCTGCAGCGCCTGGGGGTGGGGTCGCCGCTGGTGGCGTACTGGGGCCGACTGCGCTTCCGATTTTCGATCACGCCGCAGTGAGCAGCAGATCGCCCGTCTGGACCAGCGCGCCCCGTAACCCCTGCCCTGCGCGCCGCGTGGAGGAGGAGTATTTGTCGAGCGCGAGGCAAGCCCGCTAAGATAGTCGCCGCCATGGCCGTCACCGAAGCCACCGTCGATCCCGAGGCGCCGTACGCACGCGACGGCCTGCCGGCTTTGGGCTTCCGCAACTACTGGTACCCGATCCTGGCGAGCCGCAAGCTCGGCAAGCGGCCGCACGCCGTCACCGTGCTGGGCGAGCAGATCGTGCTGTTCCGCGACGGCGGCAGCTTGCACGCGCTCGAAGACCGCTGCCCGCACCGCGGCGTCCGGCTGTCGGCCGGGACCTGCCGCTTTCCGAGCTCCGGCACGATCACGTGCGCCTATCACGGCTGGACCTTCCGGGGCGCCGACGGCACGCTCGCCGCGGCGTTGATGGAAGGCCCCAACGCGCCGGTCGAGCGCAAGGTGCGCATCCAGGCCTATCCCGTGACCGAGCGCGCCGGGCTGATCTGGATCTTCGTCGGCGACATGAACGCGGTGCCGCTCGAGGACGACCTGCCCGACTGGATCCACGACCAGGGGCGCTTCTTCCAGCTCAGCTACGTCGACCGCTATCGCTGCAACTGGCGCGCGTTGGTCGACAACTGGACCAACGACCACCACGCCGCCTTCGTCCACGGTCATTCGCCCGAGCTGGTCTTCCAGCCGCACCTGCCGTTCGCTCAGACGCTCGAGCCCAAGGTGCTGAGCCACGGCCGCGGCATGTCGTTCCTCGGCCGCGACGGCATCCGGAGCGCCGAGTTTCCCGGCCTCGGCAAATGGCCGCGACGGACCTGGCACCGCTTCATGAAACCGACCGGGCGCGGCGCCTCGCGCAATCTGCTGACCGACAAGGCGCGCGACGTCTACCAGGTCAAGGATCCCTACCAGACGCGGCTGCCCGGGGTCGTGCTGATCGGCCGCGCCCACGGCGAGTACACGTTGGTGCAATGGGCGGTGCCGATCGACGCCGAGACCACGGTGCTGTTCAACATCAACTGCTTCCGGCGCCACGGCTGGCTGCGCGGGCTGTACGACCGCGCGCACTATCTGCTGTGGCGCGGCTGGGCCCACGACGTCATCTTCTCCGGCCAGGACCGCCGCATCCTCGAGCGCCTGGTGCCCGGCGAGGAGCGGCTGTCGCGCACCGACGCCGGCATGATCGCGTGGCGCAAGTTCGCCGGCGCCAACGCCCGCACCCCCGACACCAAATCCTCCCGCCTGCGCGCCGCCGGCGACTGACACGCGACACTGCGGTCCCATTGTCCTGCTGCGCGGGACTCCAGGCCCAACGCCCTTTTAAGGGGATGGGGGGATGAAGTGGGGATGGAGGGGTGGCGCGCGAAGCGCACTCATCCGCTCCTGCCGCGTGCGCTCTGTCACCGCGGTTTCTCCCCTCCATCCCCCTGCCATCCCCACATCCCCGAATGGGTTGCTGGGCCTGCGGCCCGGCGTAAGAGGACGATAAGGAATTCTGCGCTACGCCAGCTGGGGGTAGCCGAGCGCGGCGGACTCGCGCTCGTAGTCGAGCAGCGCCTGGTAGCGCGCCTCGGGGACCTCGACGATGTCCTTGATCAGCAGATCGCCGCGCACCGTCGCGAAGCGCGGCTCGCGCGCCAGCCGCCGGAGCGCGTCGCGCAAAATGGCGACCGTGGCAGGGGGCGTCGCGACCGAGGTGACGAACGGGATCGCCGGGCTGGGTGGCGTCTGCGCCAGGATGCGGGTGCGCGCCGCGGTCTCCGGCCGGTAGCGGGCCCAGAACGCGTAGGTGACGTTGTCGACCGCGGTGGCGTCGGCCTCGCCGCGCGCGATGCGGTCGAGGTTGCCCGGATGGCTGCCGGTCGCCGTGCAGCTGGCGAAGAACTTCTGGCCGCCGGCGAGATCGGCGAGCGCGCGGCGCGGCAGGTTCATGCCCGAGTTCGAGCGCACGCTGTTGAACACGAAATTCTTGCCGCGGAGATCGGCGAGCGTGCGCGCGGCCGAGTCGGCGGGCACGATGAAGACGCCGCAGTGGGTCGGGCCGCCGCAACCCGGCACGTCGTAGCACGGCGCGCCGAGCTTGATGGCCTGGCCCTTGTAGAGGGTCTCGAGCGGATAGCCGCAAGTCTGCGAGAACAACACGTCATCGCCGATGCGCTCGGGCACCGGCGGTTGGTCGGTGGTCAGGTCGGCGGGCAACAGCGGCTCGGCCAGCCCCGCGACGCCGGCCTCGGCCAGCAACCCGCGCAGCGCCGCCCAGAACGCCGCGTTGACCGCGCGCATCTCGGGTAGGTTGTACATCGGCAGGCTGGCGATCAGCAGCACGGGCGGCGTCCTCTCAGGGCAGCAGGATGGAAATGCCGCTGGTGCGCCGCGCCCGCAGATCCTCCTGGGCGCGCGCCGCCTCGGCCAGCGGGTAGGTGCGCGCGATCTCGACCTTCAAGATGCCGCGCTCGATGGCGCCGAACAGCTGGCGGGCGCGTCCGAGCAGCTCGGTGCGCTCGCGCGTGTGGGTGACGAACGCCGGGCTGGTGAGGTAGAGCGAGCCCAGCGTATTGAGCCGGAACAGGTCGAGCGGCGGGATCGGCCCCGACGCCGTGCCGAACGTCACCAGGGTGCCGCGCGGCCGCAGGCACCGCAGCGAGCCCTCGAAGGTGTCGCGGCCGACCGAGTCGTAGACCACCGGCACGCCCTTGCCGTCGGTCAGGCGCATGACCTCGGCGACGAAGTCCTGCTGGGTGTAGACGATCGGATGGGCGCAGCCATGGGCGCGCGCCAGCGCGGCCTTCGTCTCGGTGGAGACCGTGCCGATCACGGTGGCGCCGAGATGGGCGGCCCACTGGCAGAGCAGCAGCCCGACGCCGCCGGCCGCGGCGTGCACCAGGATGACGTCGCCGGCTTTGACGACGTAGGTCGTGAAGATCAAATAGTGCGCGGTCAGGCCTTTGGTCATGACGCCGGCGGCGATGGCATCCGAGATCGTGCCCGGCAAGGGCACGAGCTGATCAATCGGCATGCAGCGGCGGTCGGCGTAGGCGCCGATCGGCGGCGCCGAATAGGCGACGCGGTCGCCCGGCTTGAAGCCGCGCGCGGCGGCACCGACCGCCTCGATGAT
>JACQAI010000711.1 GCA_016195115.1 Pseudomonadota bacterium | reverse complement strand
GCCGGGCCGGGATCGGCGCCGGCGCTCTCCGGCCCGACATGTAGGATGCCGCCGGTGTCGACCCGCGCGACCGAGCCGCCGCCGGCACCGATGCTGACGATGTCGAGGCTGTTGAGCGCGATGCGATGACCGCCGACGCCGCGATCCATCACCAAGGTCGGCGCGCCGTCGACGATCAGGGAGATGTCGGTCGAAGTGCCGCCCATGTCGAACGGGATGAAGTTGCCTTCGCCGAGCAACTTGGCGGCATAGCGGCTGCCCGCGACGCCGCCGGCCGGGCCCGACAGCACGGCGCCGGCGGCGAGCCGCGCGGCATCGGCGATCGGCAGCACGCCGCCGTGCGACTGCATGATCAGGACTGGCCCGGCATAGCCGGCCTCGGTCAGGCGCGCATCGAGCCGCTTGAGATAACGCGCGAGCACCGGGCCAACATAGGCGTTGACCGCGGTGGTCGAGAAGCGCTCGAACTCCTTGATCTGCGGCAGCACCTCGGACGACAGCGCGACGTAGGCGTCGGGCAGCATGCGGGCGAGCAACTCGGCGGTGGCGCGCTCGTGGCGCGCGTCGCGCCAAGCGTGCAGGTAGCACACCGCGATTGCCTCGACCTTGGCGTCGCGCAAGGTCGCGATTGCGGTCTCGAGCGCGCTCCGATCAAGCGGGATCTCGATACGTCCGTCGGGTCGCACGCGCTCGCGCACCGCCAAGCGCAGCGCGCGCGGTACCAGCTGCACCGGTGGCGGCATGCGCAGGTTGTAACGGTCGGACTTCAGGCCCTCGCGCATCTCGACGACATCGCGATGGCCCTCGGTGGTCAGCATGCCGACTTTGGCGCCCTTGCCTTCGAGCAGCGCGTTGGTCGCAACGGTCGTGCCGTGAACGATGCGGTCGGTGTCGCGCAGCAACGCCGCCGGGCTGAGGCCGAGCACCTCGGCCAGGCGCGCCAGGCCGTCGAGCACGCCAGTCGACGGATCCCCGGGGGTCGACGGCACCTTGGCGAGAGTGGCGTGGCCGCGCGGGTCGACCGCGACCAGGTCGGTGAACGTGCCGCCGACGTCGATGCCGATGCGCAGCATCGCCTCAGCCTTGCTTCGCTGGTGTGACGAAACCGCTTTCGAGATCGGTGGCGCGCGCGGCGGCGGTGCGCTTGCGCGGCTCGCCCCAGCCGCCGCCGCCGCCCGACTCGATCATGAAGCGATCGCCGGGGCGGATCACGATGCCGGTCTCCTTGGTGCGGATCGGGCGCGGCGGCTGGCCGTCGGAATGCAGGATGTAGCGGTGCGGCGCGCCGTCGTTGCCACCCAGTATGCCGCAGGCGCCGTGGCGCACGCCATCGCCGGCGGTGTTGCCGAGCGCCGGCTCGGCGATCTCGGCGACCATCTCAAGCACGCCGCCCGGGCCGCCGCGATATTGGCCGTCGCCGCCTGAATCCGGCCGGAACTCATGGCGCGCGAAGAACAACGGGAAGCGCACCTCGGTGACCTCGAGGCTGCCGAACTTGATGCCGCCGGCGGCCTGCCACTCGCCAGCGCCCGGCCAGCCGTCGCCGGCCGGCGAGGCGCCGCCGCCCGGGCGCGCCTGGAACAGGTGCCAGATGAACGGCTTGTCGGTGCGCGGATCGCGGCCCTGGATGGCGATACGGAAGCGCCGGCCCCAGCCCGCCATGGCCCGGTCAGGACACGCCGGCGCCAGCGCCTTGATGATCGCCTCGACGATCTCCTGGCTGCAGTGATTGGTCGCCAGGGTCACGGGCGCACCTTCGTTGGCCCACACCACCGTGCCGGGCTTGGCGATCACTTCGATGGGGCGGAACGCCCCGTCGTTCTTGGGCGTCTCGGGCTCGATCAGATAGGCGATCGCGACCGCGACGCCGGCGCGCATGTTCGGATACGACGAATTGACGAAGCTGGTGACCTGCGGATCCGAATCCGAGAGGTCGACGATCAGGTCACTGCCCTTTTTCGTGACCGTGGCCCGGATCGCGATGTCCTGGTTGCCGCGGCCGTCGTCGTCGAGCAGCGCCACGCCCTTGTAGACGCCGTCCTTCCAGGTCGCGATCACGGCGCGCGACTGGCGCTCGGCCCCGTCGAGGATCGCCTCGATGGCGGCGTGCGTCATCTCCCAGCCGAACTCGGCGGCGAGCGCGAGCAGCCGGCGCTCGCCGACCCGCGCCGAACCGATCATGGCGTTCAAGTCGCCGCGGAAGTCGCGCGGATGGCGCACGTTGGTCGAGATCATCTCGAGCACGTCGCGCCGCACGACGCCGCGGTCATACAGGCGCAGCGGCGTGATCCGGAGGCCTTCCTGCCAGATGTCGGTGGCGCTGGCGTTGTAGGCGCCGTGGGTGGCGCCGCCGATATCGCTCTGATGGGCGCGGTTGATCGACCAGAAGCGAGGGCTCGCGCCCTCGAACACCGGCACGAACGCGGTCAGATCGGGCAAGTGATTGCCGCCGTGATAGGGGTCGTTGAGCAGGAAGATGTCGCCCGGGTGGATGTCGCCCTTGAAGAAGTCGGTCATCGCCTGGGCGGCGTAGGGCAGCGCGCCGACGTGGATCGGCACGTGCTCGGCTTGGGCGATCAACCGGCCGTCGAGATCGCAGATCGCCGTCGAGAAGTCGCGGCTGGAGTTGAGGATCTGGGAATAGGCGGTGCGCAGCATCGCCTCGCCCATCTCCTCGACGATCGCGAGCAGGCGATGCTGGATGACCGAGGCGACGATGGGATCGACGAGTGTCATGGGGGGTTCCGGCTGTCGGGGCCGCGCCTGCGGATCGGGAGAGCGCTGCGGACCAAAGTTAACAACAATCGCTATGCCATATCGAGAGCCGGCCAGCGAGCCAGCACGTCCTGGGACGCTTCGAACAGCGCCGCCAGCCGCAGGACGTCCATCTCGGCGCGAAAGCGGCCGACGATCTGGAGTCCGATCGGCAGGCCGGCGGCGTCGAAGCTGCACGGCAGGCTGACCGCCGGGTGGCCGGTCAGATTGAACGGCATGGTCCAGGGAAACCAGTTGGCGCGCAGATCCGGATAGCGCCGACCGTCGATCTCGAGCGGCTCGAAGAGATCCTGTTCGATCGGCGGCGCCGGGCAGGACAGGGTCGGCGTCACCAGGAAATCATGGTCCGCGAGCAGCCCTTGGACTCGCCGGAACAGCGCCGCGCGGCCGAACATTGCCTGCTGGTAGTCGGGTCCGCTCACCGCCGAAGCCAGCGCGAGCTGGCGCAGCAGCGACGGGCTCATCCGGTTGGCGCTCTTGGCCGCCATGTCGGCGAAGCGGGCGCGCCAGGTCGTGTGGTTGATGGCGCGCCACAGCGGCTCGATCTCGAAGATGTCGGCCGCCGCCGACAGCTCAACGAGCTCCGCACCGAGCGCGCGCAACCGCGTCAGCGCGGTCGCGAACGCCTCGGTCACCGCGGCCGCGACCGGGCGACCGGGCGGCGCGGCGCAGAACAGGATCCGACGCCCGCGGAGATCGCCCTCGGGCTGCGCCGCCGAGAGATAGTCCGGCACGGGCACGCCGATCGACCATGGGTCGCTGTCGTCGGGTCCGGCCATCGCCTGGAGCATCAGCGCCGTGTCGGCGACGGTCCGGGTCATCGGCGTGACGTAGGTGTAGTTGCCGAACGCATCCTGCACCTGGCTGTGCGGGATCACGCCGTTGCTCTGCTTGAGCCCGACGACGCCGTTGCAGGCGGCCGGGATACGCGTCGATCCGCCGCCATCGGTTGCGACCGCGATCGGCGCCAGGCCGGCGGCGACCGCGACCGCGGCGCCGCCGCTCGACCCGCCGCACGTATGGGCCGCGCTCCAGGCATTGCGCGTGCGCCCGAACAGCGGCGCATCGGTCAGGCATTTCGCGCCGAATTCGGGTGTCGTCGTCTTGCCCACGAGGATCGCCCCGTGCTGCCGCAGCCGGGCCACCGCCACGGCGTCCTGATCGGGCACGTTGTCGGCGAACAGCAGGGACCCGAAGGTCGTCCGCACGCCGCGCGTATTCACCAGATCCTTCACCGTGAACGGAATCCCATGCAGCAGCCCGAGCGGCTCGCCGTCCATCACCGCGCGCTCCGCCGCGGCCGCCTCGCGCAACGCTTGGTCGCGACAGATGGTGATGAAGCAGTTCAGCATCGGCTGCAGCTGTTCGGCGCGGTCCAGCACGGCGCGCGTCAGCTCAACCGGCGACACCGCGTGGCGGGCGATCTGCTCGCGCAGCACCACGGCCGGCAGGGCGCAGAGCGCTTCGCTCATGTCTCGGGCTCCGTCCCTATCCTGCACACCGAATGCCGCGCGCTCTCGGCCATCGTCCGCGCTAAAACTGGCAGAGTGTGGCGAGATCCGTCCAGTCCTCGTTCGATGGAGAATCATGCGGCATCGGACGCCCCCTGGGGTTGCGGTGGCCCTGCGATCGTTTCATGGTAGGCAGACTCGGCCGGCCCTCGGATGGCGCACCATGGACGTTCGCGACGGCTTCATCCCGACTATCGGCAACACGCCGCTCATCAAGCTGCGCAAGGTCTCCGAGGAGACCGGCTGCACCATCCTGGGCAAGGCGGAGTTCCTCAACCCGGGCGGCTCGGTCAAGGATCGCGCCGCCTGGTACATCGTGCGCGACGCCGAGCAGCGCGGGCTCCTCAAGCCCGGTGGCGTGATCGTCGAGGGCACCGCCGGCAACACCGGCATCGGGTTGGCGCTGGTCGGCGCAGCGCGCGGCTATCGCACCGTGATCGTCATGCCGGAGACCCAGAGCCAGGAAAAGAAGGATATGCTGAAACTGTGCGGCGCCGACCTCCGGCTGGTGCCCGCGGTGCCCTACAGCGATCCCAACAACTATGTGCGCTACTCCGGCCGGCTCGCCGAAGAAATCGCAGCCAAATCGCCCCATGGGGCGATTTGGGCCAATCAGTTCGACAATGTTGCCAACCGCCAGGGCCATGTCGAGAGCACGGGGCCAGAGATCTGGAATCAGACCGACGGCAAGGTCGACGCCTTCGCCTGCTCGGTCGGCACTGGCGGCACGCTCGCGGGTGTGGCGATCGCGCTCAAGGGGCGCAACCCCAAGATCAAGACCGTGCTGACCGATCCGATGGGCTCCGGGCTCTACAATTTCTACGCCACGGGCGAGCTCAAGCCCGAGGGCAGCTCGATCACCGAGGGCATCGGCAACAACCGCATCACCAAGAACCTCGAGGGCGCGCCGATCGACGCCTGGCTACGCGTCACCGACGAGGAGGCGGTGGCGGTGATCTTCGATCTGTTGCGCGGCGAAGGTCTGCTGGTCGGCGGCTCGACCGGGATCAACGTCGCGGGCGCGGCCAAGGTCGCACGCGAGCTCGGGCCAGGCCACACCATCGTCACCATCCTGGCCGACTACGGCACGCGCTACGCCACCAAGCTGTTCAATCCAGCGTTCCTGCGCGAAAAGAACCTGCCGGTCCCCGACTGGCTGAGCTAGCCCGCCGCGCGGGCAACGCCGTTGCCCGATATTTGTGCAGCGCGGCACAATAAAACCCTCTAACTCCTAGCACCTTGAAAGTGAAATGTTGCGCCGCAACATTGGTGCGGTGGACGTCGGAGGAAACGGCCGCGAACGGCGGGCGACCGTCTCTTCTGGAGGGCACGACATGATGCAGGCGACCCTGCGGAACCATCCGAGCGATCCCAAGGGCGAGCTCGCATCGCGCACCTTGGCCATGCCGGCGGACACCAATCCACTGGGGGACATTTTCGGCGGCTGGATCATGTCGCTGATGGACAGCGCCGGAAAGATGAGCGCGACCAAGCAAGCCGGCGGCCGCGTCGTGACGGCGGCGGTGTCCAACATGGCGTTCCTGGCACCGATCAAGGTCGGCGACACGGTGTGCTGCTATACCGAGGTGACGCGGATCGGTCGCACCTCGGTCACGCTAGCAGTCGAAGTCTGGGTGCTGCGGCAGGGCCAGGGCGAGCGCGTCAAGGTGAGCGATGCCGAGTTCACGTTCGTTGCGATCGATGACGACGGCCGGCCACGTGCGCTGGCTGCCGAGTCGTTGCCCGCGGTGGCCCCGGGCTGACGCCTGGCCTAGGCGCGCCCGTTTATTGGCCTAGCACTCCGGCGTGATCATAGACGTCCTCACTTAGGGAGCCCGCCTGGGGGAACCCGCCGTGGCAATCGCGTGTTGCCTCTGTGACATCCATAGGCGGAGAGCGCCATGAGACGACTCGTGTTACGGCGATGGTCGGCCGTGCTCGCGCCGTTGCTTGTCGCACTTCCGCTCGCGGCCCGCGCCGAGGCACCGCCGGACTCGCAATTGCCCGATAGTCCGGTTGCCTTTGTCGACTTGGCGCTTCACGACACCATGACGGCCCTCGCGATGCCGGTCGGCGCGGCCATGCCCACCCGGTCCGAGCAGCTGCGCCTGACGATCACGCGCTATTTCGACGTCGCCCAGCTGGGTCGCAACAGCGTCGGCGCCGCATGGCAACTGATCCCGCCGGCGCAGCAGGCCGATTTCCTGGTCACCTTCGAAAACTTTCTCGTCACCAACTATATCGGCGCGCTGACGCGGCCCGGCGAGCTCACGTTCAGTCGCCCGCGGGTGATCAATGACGCCGCGTCCGGCGCGCCGCTCCCCGGCGACGGTCGTACCGTGGTGCGGGTCGACGTGCAGTCGAGCGAGGGTCCACCGCGGCCGGTGCTGGTCGCGCTGGCTCGCCGCGACGACGGCAGTTATCGCATCGTCGACGTCACCGCCGAGGCGATCAGCCTCGGCAATGTGCTGGCAGCCGACTTCAGCAGCTTCTTGCGCCGCAACGGCGGCCGCCTCGAGGCGCTCATCGGCGCGCTCCATCAAAAGATCGCAAGCCGCGCCAACGACCGGTAGGGATTCGCCGATCCCCGCGGGCAAAGCTCAGCGCTCGCGGATGCTCTCGTGGCTGTATTTCAGCACCGGCGACAGCAGGTACTCGATGACGCGGCGCTGGCCGGTCTTGATCTCGGCGGTCACCGACATGCCCGGGCCGAGCGCGATGATCCGCCCGTCGATCTCCATCGATTCACGATCGAGCGAGATGCGCGCGGTGTAGACCGGCTCCTGCGTCGTCGGGGCAGTCGTGGGCTGGCGCGGATCGGCCGACGCGCCGCCGCGCTCGGGCACGATCGAGTCGCGCGACAGTTGGGTCACCGTGCCGCGCAGCAGGCCGTACTTCGTGAAGTTGAAGGTCTCGATCTTGATCTCGACGGGATTGCCTTCGGCGACGAAACCGATGTCCTTGTTCTCGACCGCGGCCTCGACCTCGAGCCGGCTGTCGCGCGGCACGATCACCATCAGGGTCTGCGCCGGCGTCACGACGCCGCCGATCGTGTGCACTGCGAGCTGCTGGACCGTGCCGTCGACCGGCGATGTCAGGCGCTGCAGGTCGGTCTTCTTGGTCGCCTTGACGAGCTCCTGGGTCAGGCCGGCGATCTTCTGCTCGGCGCCCGTCAGGTCGGTCAGCATGGTGCGTTGATATTCGGCGGCGGCCTGCGCCCGGCTCTCGGCGATCGCCCCGAGCGCGGCCTCGGCCTCGGCCAGACGGCTCTTCTGGACCAGCAGCTCGTGCTGGTACTCGGTCAGGCTCTGCTCGAGCTCGAGCGCGTTCATCCTCGAGGCCGTGCCTTGGTCGGCCAGATAGCGCTTGGTCTGGGCGCGCTCGCGCAGCATCGGGATGGCGGCGGATAGCTTGGCGACGGTGCCCGCGACCGCCGCGCGGTCGGCGTCGCGCTGGGCGTATTGGCGATCGAGCCCGGCGAGCTTGGCGCGCTGCTCGGCGACCTGATTGGCGAGCAACTGCCGGTAGAGCCGGACCTTGAGGGCATCCGCACCTTGCGGCGGGTCGAACGTGGCGACCGGGTCGGGCGCGTCGGACAGCGCGGCGCGCAGCCGCGCCGCGTCCAGCCCGGCCACCACCAGATCCGCCGCCAACCGCTCGGACTCGGCGGCGTTGGTCGTCGGATCGAGCTCGATCAGCGGATCGCCGGCGCGCACCGGCTGGCCTTCCTGGACGTGGATCGCGCGCACCGTGCCGATCTCGAGCGGCTGGACCACCTTGGTGCGGCCAGTGGGGATGATCTTGCCGCGCGCGGTCGCGATCACATCGACCTGGCCGAGGCAGGCCCACGCCAGCGCCAGCGCGAAGAACAGCACGATGACATAGCCGATCACCCGGCTGGCCGGCGACGCCGGCGTCTCGACGATCTCGAGCGCCGCTGGGAGGAACTCGCGCTCGTGCGCCTGGCTGCGCGACCGGCGTGCGGCGTCGAATGGCAAGGCGAACAGCTTGGGGGCGGTCAAGACGACGCCATCTGCAGGCGGTGGAGCTTGGCGTAGCGGCCGCCGCGGCGGATCAGCTCGTCGTGGCTGCCGTCCTCGGTGATCGAACCGGCCTCGATGGTCACGATGCGATCGGCGAAGCGCACCGCCGACAGGCGGTGGGCGATGATCAGCACGGTGCGGCCGGCGCAGATCCGCCGCATGTTGGCCTGGATCAGCTGTTCGGATTCGTAGTCGAGCGCACTGGTCGCTTCGTCGAAGATCAAAATACGCGGGTTGGTCACCAGCGCGCGGGCGATCGCAATGCGCTGGCGTTGGCCGCCCGACAGCGTCGTGCCGCGCTCGCCGACCTCGCTGTCGTAGCCGTGGGGCAGCTGGGCGATGAACTCGTGCGCGCCGGCGAGCTCGGCGGCGGCCATCACGAGCTCGAGCGGCATCGCGGGATCGCCGAGCGCGATGTTCTCGCGCACCGAGCGGTTGAACAGCACGTTGTCCTGCAGCACGACGCCGATCTGGCGGCGCAGCCAGCTGGGATCGATCAAGGCCAGGTCGATGCCGTCGACCAGCACGCGGCCGATCTCCGGCCCGTGCATGCGCTGCACCAGCTTGGCGAGCGTGCTCTTGCCCGAGCCCGACGGCCCGACGATGCCGACGATCTGGCCTTCCGGGATCGCGAGCGAGACGTCACGCAGGATCGGCGGGCCGTCGTGGCGGTAACGGAAGGTCACGGACTCCAGCGCGATGTCGCCTTTGATCGCCGGCAGCGACGCCCGTGCGGCGTTATGGGCCGGCTCGGGATGGGTGTTGAGGATGTCGCCGATGCGATCGACCGAGATGCGCACCTGCTGGAAATCCTGCCACAGCTGCGCCAGGCGCAGCACCGGGCTGTTGACGCGCGCCGCCAGCATGTTGAAGGCGACCAGCTCGCCGACGGTCAGGCTGCCCTCGATCGCCAGCCGCGCGCCGAAAAACAAGGTCAGCGCGATGGTCAGCTTGTTGATCAGGTTGGCGAGCTGGCTCGCGACGTTGCCCAAGTTGGTGCTCGCGAAGCTGGCGCGCACGTAGCCGGCGAGCTGCTCCTCCCAGCGCCGCTGCATCTGCGGCTCGACCGCCATCGCCTTCACGGTCTCGACGCCGGTTACCGATTCGACCAGAAAGGCCTGATTCTCGGCACCGCGGCGAAATTTCTCGTCGAGCCGGCGGCGGAACATCGGCGTCACCAGCACGCTGAGCGCGATGTAGAAGGGGAAGGCGCCGATCACGATCCAGCTGAGCGTGGCGCTGTAGTAGAACATCACCGCCAGGAACACGCCGGTGAACAGCAGGTCGATCACCACCGTGACCGCCGAGCCGGTGATGAAGCTGCGCACGTTCTCGAGCTCGCGCACGCGCGCCACCGAATCGCCGACCCGGCGCGCCTCGAAATAGGCGATCGGCAAGGCGAGCAGGTGGCGGTAGAGCCGTGCCCCGAGCTCGACGTCGATGCGGTTGGTGGTGTGCGAGAACACGAAGGTGCGCAAGCCGCCGAGCGCGACCTCGAACACCGAGATCACGATCAAGCCGATGATCAGGACGTCGAGCGTGCTCAGGCCGCGATGGACCAGCACCTTGTCGATCACGACCTGGAAGAACAGCGGCGTGATCAGCGCGAACAGCTGCAGGAAGAACGACGCCGCCAGCACCTCGCCCAGGATCCAGCGGTATTTGTGGATCGCACCGAGGAACCAGGTGACGTCGAAGCGCCGCGCCAAGTCGCCGAGGCCGGCGCGGCGCGCCAGCAGGACCAGGCGGCCGTCCCACATCGCGTCGAGCTCGGCCAGGGACAGGGTGCGCGGCCGCGGCTCGGCGGGATCCTGGATCAGCGCCGTGCCGCCGCCGGCCTTGGCGAGCACGAAAGCGCCGCCGTCGCGGCGCAGCGCGATCGCGGGCAACGGCGTCTTGGCCAGACGCTCGGCGCGCGTCGTCACCAGGCGGGCCCGCAGGCCGAACCGCTTGGCGCAGCGCAGCATGTCGTCGCCGGTCATCGCCCCGCGGCCGAGGTCGAGCTCGTGGGCGATCTGTTCCGGGGTCGTGGCGACACCGAGGATGCGGAGCACGAGCGCGAAGCTGGCGAGCCCGGAATCGATCGGTCGAGGGGTGTCGGTAGGATCGGGCATGCCGCGCCAGGGCTGGGTGCCCTCGCGCTCGGGAAGGCACGCTGAAGTAGAGAACGCCCGTGGATTCAGCAATTACAAGGTAAATATTGGCTTAATCACGCCGCGAAACCGTTGATTTGGCCCGCCCTCGGCCAAGTCCTCAATCATCCGCCGCGGCGCAGCAGCGCGGCGTTGTCGGCACCGAGCCGCGGCGCGCCGCGGCGCAGCGGCGGGCGGACGCCGTCGAACGACATCGGCAGGGCGGGCAGGATGAAGTCCTCGCCCGGCGGCGTCTGGAGCATGCCGACCGCCTGGGTCTGCGGCTCGTCCATCAGCTCGGGGATCGAGTTGATCGGCGCGCACGGCACGCCGACCTCGGCCAG
>JACQAI010000077.1 GCA_016195115.1 Pseudomonadota bacterium | reverse complement strand
GCCGCTGCGGCGGTCGCGGCGCCGTATTTCTCGAACAGCCCGGCGACCCGCTGCACGCCGACGAAGTTGGCGGCGAACTGGGCGCGCAAGTCGCCCAGGCGCTCGTCGGGGGTGCGGCTGTTGAGCAGCACGATGTCGACGACGTCGCGGTTGATCTCGCCGGCGCGCATCACCCGCACCAGCGGCAGGCGCAGGCCTTCCTGGAAGATCGTCTTGCAGATCGCCGCTTCGCTGCCCGGTACCATGCCGCCGACGTCGGCGTGGTGCGCGATGTTGGCGACGAAGGCGACGATGCGGCCGTGCTGGAACACCGGTGCCACGACGTTGATGTCGGGCAGGTGGGTGCCGCCGCCATTGTACGGGTCGTTGGCGATGAACATGTCGCCGGGCGCGATCTCGGCGGCGGGAAAGCGTTTCAACAGCAGCGCGACGGTGCCGATCATCGAGCCGAGATGGATCGGCACCCGGTGGGCCTGGGCGATCACGTTGCCGGCGGCGTCGAAGATCGCCGACGAGCAATCGGCGCGTTCCTTGATGTTGGGCGAGAACGCCGTGCGGGTCAGCGTCGCGCCCATCTCCTCGGCGGCGAGCAGCAGATAGCGCGCGACCACCTCGGCGGTTATCGGGTCGGTCGTCATCGGGTTGGTTGTCATCGAGTGAGTTGCATATGCCATGCCTCGGCCTTGGCGACGGTGGCGTGCTCGCGCGTCAGGATGAGGTTGCCGGCGTCGTCGACGCGCAGGTCCCAGTCCGGCGGCACGACGGTGGTGGCGTCCATCTGTTCGACGATCGCCGGTCCGGCAAGCACGGCGTCGGCCGGCAGGCGTGCGCGGTCGTAGACCGGCGTACCGACGAAGCCGGTGGCGGGGAACCACACCGAGCGGGTCTCGCGGCGCGCGCCGGCGAGCGTAGCCGCGCCGGCCGCGCGGGTTTCGCCCGGTGGGGCAGGGCGCGCCGCCCGCACCGCCAGGCGCACGGTCACGAGCTCGATCGGGTGCTCGGGCATATCGTAGCCGTAGCGCATCCGGTGCGCGGCATGGAACGCTACCATCAGGCGCGCCAGATCCGCCGCGTCGATCGCGTCGCCGGCGAGCGCGAGCGGCAGCTCCGAGCTCTGGCCGACGTAGCGGAACTCGACCAGCCACTCCCGTCGTGCGTCGGGGCGCGCGATGTTTTCGCGCGCCAGCCAATCCTCGCCGCGCCGGGTCAGCGCCGCGAGCGCGTCGCGGATCGCCGGCAGGCTCTCGGGCTGGACCGGCACCAGGCGGGTCAGGCCGAAGTCGCCGCGCCGCTCGGCGTGGAGCAGGCCGATCGCCGACATCAGGCCGGGGTGGGGCGGCACCACGATGCGGCGGATCGCCATGCCGTCGGCGACCTCGGCGGCGTGCAGCGGGCCGGCGCCGCCGAACGCGAACAGCGCGAAGTCGCGCGGATCCTCGCCGCGCTCGACCGAGATCACGCGCACCGCGCCCATCATGTTGACGTTGACGATCTCGATCACGCCGGCCGCGGCGTCGACCAGGTCCATGGCGAGCGGCGCCGCCAGGCCGTCGCGCAGCGCCGCTTCGGCGCGCTCGGGATACACCGTCATGGCACCGTCAAGCAGCGCGCGCGGATTGAGCCGGCCGAGCACGACGTTGGCGTCGGTTACGGTCGGGCGCGTGCCGCCCTGGCCGTAGGCCGCCGGTCCGGGCTGGGCGCCGGCGCTCATCGGGCCGACCTTGGGCAGGCCGCCGGCGTCGACCCAGGCGACGCTGCCGCCGCCGGCCCCGATGGTGTGCAGGTCGATGGTCGCGGTGCGCACCGGAAAGCCGGCGATCTCGCGCTGGTTGATGCGCGAAGGCTGTCCATCCTTTACGAGACAAACGTCGGTCGAGGTGCCGCCCATGTCGAAGCTGATGATGTCGGGCAGGCCGGCGTCGCGCGCCAGCCCGGCGGCGCCGATCACGCCGCCCGCCGGGCCGGAGAAGAAGGTGTTGATCGGCAGCGCCTGGACGGCCTCGGGCGAGGCAGCACCACCGTTCGACTGCATGACGTGGGGCGCCACCGGCACCCCGAGGTCGGCGATGCCGCCGGCGAAGCGCGCGAGGTACTGCTGCATCACCGGCATCAGGCTGGCGTTGACCGCGGTGGTCGCGAAGCGCTCGAACTCGCGGAACTCGGCCATGGCGTCGGACGATGCCGAGACGTGGGCCGCCGGCCAGCGCTCGGCCAGCGCCGCCTTGACGCGCTGCTCGTGCGACGGATTGGCGTAGGCGTGGAGCAGGCAGATCGCGACCGCCGTCACGCCGGACGCCTTGAGGGTATCGATCGCGGCGTCGAGCTCGGCGTCGTCGAGGGCGCGGATGACCGCGCCATCGGGCCCGATCCGCTCGCCGAGCTCGATCCGGCGGTCGCGCGCGGCCGGCGGCTCGGGCTTGGGGATCTCGAGGTTGAAGACGTGGGGGCGGCGCTGGCGCGCCAGCTCGAGCACGTCGCGGAAGCCGCGCGTGGTCAAGAGCGCGGTCGGCGCCGCACGCCGCTCGATCACGGCATTGGTCGCGAGCGTCGTGCCGAGGACGAGGTGATCGACCCGGGACGCCGCAACCTTGGCCAAAGCGAGGATCGCGGCCGTGCCGTCGAGGATCGCACGCGCCGGGTCGGCGGTGTTCGAGGGCAGCTTGTGGAAGACGCGGCGGCCGCTCGCGAAATCGACCAGCACGACGTCCGTGAAGGTGCCCCCGGTGTCGATGCCGATCCAGACGTCCGCCACGCCAGCCTCCGGGGCGCATAGTCCACTGCCATCCGGGGCTTGGCAACCCGCCGCGCCCATTCTCCAGCCCACCCCTCGAGAACCGCCCGCCGTGCGACGAATCTTCGCACTTACAAGTGCTTACCGCGGTCTATGCACCGTCTTCGTTGACAGCGCTGGGCGTCGCCGATACCACTGCCTCAACCAAGAAATCACCTTGCAGGAAAAGCCTCGGGAGGAGGATTGCCGCTACTCCTAGACGTCCGGGACTTGCATACCGAGTTCCGCACCGGCGCAGGCCTCGTGCGCGCGGTCGATGGCGTCTCCTATACCGTCGATCAGGGCGAGACGGTGGCCATCGTCGGCGAGAGCGGCTCGGGCAAGTCGGTCAGCGCAATGTCGATCCTGCGGCTGATTCCCGATCCGCCCGGGCGCATCACCCAGGGCCAGATCCTGTTCGCCGGCCGCGATCTCATGCGGCTGTCGGACGATGCCATGCGCGAGGTGCGGGGCGGCGAGATCGGCATGGTGTTCCAGGAGCCGATGACGTCGCTCAACCCGGTGCTGACGATCGGCCGGCAGATCACCGAGGCGGTCGAGCAGCATCGGGGAGTCGACTGGGCGACGGCGCAAAAGCGTGCGCTCGAGCTGCTCGCGCTGGTCGGCATCGCCGATCCGGCGCGCCGTCTCAAACAGTACCCCCATCAATTGTCGGGCGGCATGCGCCAGCGCGTCATGATCGCGATCGCGCTCGCCTGTGATCCCAAGCTGATCATCGCCGACGAGCCGACCACCGCGCTCGACGTCACCATCCAGGCCCAGATCCTCGAGCTGATGAAGGACCTGACGCGCCGGCTCAACGTCGCCCTGATCATCATCACGCACAATCTCGGCGTCGTCGCGCGCTACGCCAACCGAGTCAACGTCATGTACGCCGGGCGGATCGTCGAGAGCGGCAGCGCGGCGGCGATCTACCATAGGCCGCGTCACCCCTACACCATCGCCCTGCTGCGCTCGGTGCCGCGGCTCGACCGGCCGCGCCAGGCCAAGCTCGATCCAGTCGACGGTCAACCGCCCGATCTGACGCGGCTCGACGGTGGCTGCTCGTTCCGGCCGCGCTGCCGGTTCGCGGTCGACGCGTGCGCCCATGGCCGTCCGCCGCTCGAGGCGACCGACGACGCCGCGCATTTGGCGGCCTGCTTCCGCAGCCGCGAGATCGGCGGCGCGACGGGGGCCGCGGCATGACGGTCGCCGAGGCACCGCCGCTGCTCGAGGTGCGCGGGCTGCGCATGCACTTCGCGGTCACCGAGGGCATCCTGTCCGGCCGCACGGTCGGTCAGGTCAAGGCGGTCGACGGCGTCGACTTCACGATCCGGCGCGGCGAGACCCTCGGGCTGGTCGGCGAGAGCGGCTGCGGCAAGACCACGACCGGCCGTTGTATTCTCCGGCTCGAGACGCCGACCGAGGGCGCGATCATCTATGACGGCGTCGACATCGCCAAGCTGCCGCGCAAGGACCTGCTGGCGCTGCGCCGGCGCATCCAGGTGATCTTCCAGGATCCCTACAGCTCGCTCAATCCGCGCATGAAGGTCGGCGACATCATCGCCGAGCCCATGATGGTGCACGGCATCGAGCGCGACGCCAAACGGCGCGATGCGCGCGTGCGCGAGCTCCTCTCGGTGTGCGGCCTCAATCCCAAGTTCGCCGACCGCTATCCCCACGAAATGTCGGGCGGCCAGCGCCAGCGCGTCGGCATCGCGCGCGCGCTGGCGCTCCAGCCCGAGTTCATCGTGTGCGACGAGGCGGTGTCGGCGCTCGACGTGTCGATCCAGGCCCAGGTCGTCAACCTGCTCGAGGATTTGCGCGAGCGCTTCGGGCTGACTTACCTGTTCATCGCGCACGATCTGTCGGTCGTGCGCCATCTCTGCCAGCGCGTCGCGGTCATGTATCTCGGCCGCATCGTCGAGCTCGCCGACGGCGACGAGCTGTTCGATCATCCGCTGCATCCCTACACCCAGGCGCTGCTGTCCGCGGTGCCGGTGCCCGATCCCACGGTCGAGGCGACGCGCAACTTCCGCCCCGCCAAGGGCGAAATCCCGTCGCCGATCAACCCGCCGCCCGGCTGCGTATTCCATCCGCGCTGCCCGATCGCGGTCGAGAATTGCAAGCACGCCAGGCCCGAGCTGCGCGAACTGCGGCCCGGGCATTGGGTGGCGTGCAGTGAGGTTCACTGAGGAGGACGGCAGTGATGACGCGGAAGACGACGATGTGGGGTGTGGGCCTGGCGGCGCTGCTGGCGATCGGCGACCCGGCGATCGGCGCCGACACCCCGAAGCGCGGCGGCCATTTCACCTACATGATCCCGGCGGACGCACCGCCGAGCCTGGACGGCCATCGCGAGACGACCTTCGCGACAGTGCATGCCACCGCGCCGTTCTACAGCGTCCTAATCCGGGTCAATCCCGAGAACCCGTCATCGACCATCGATTTCGTGTGCGATCTGTGCACCGAGATGCCGAAACCGACCGACGGCGGCAAGACCTACACCTTCAAGATCCGCCAGGGCGTCAAGTTCCACGACGGCTCGGCGTTGACCGCCGGCGACGTCGCGACCAGCTGGCGCTACATCATGAAGCCGCCGGAGGGCGTGTCGAGCGCGCGCGAGAGCTACATGGTGATGGTCGACAAGGTCGAGGCGCCAGATGCCTCGACGGTCGTCTTCAAGCTCAAGTTCCCGACGCCGGCCTTCATCCCGGCGCTCGCCGACCCGTTCGCCTACATCTACAAGAAGGACGTCCTCGAGAAGGATCCGCACTGGTACGAAAAGAACATCATGGGCTCCGGCCCGTTCAAGTTCGTCGCGCTCGAGGTCGGCCAGTCGGTCAAGGGCGAGCGCAACCCCGACTACTATCACAAGGGGCTGCCCTATCTCGACGGCTTCACCGCGATCTTCGCCGCCAAGCAGGCGGTGCGCGTCGACGCCATCCGCGCCGACCGCGCCGCGATGGAGTTCCGCGGCTTGCCGCCGTCGGCGCGCGACGAGCTGACCAAGGGTATGGCCGACAAGGTCACGGTGCAGACCAGCGACTGGAACTGCGTCAACCTCATCACGCCGAACCAGAGGCGCAAGCCGTTCGACGATGTG
The DNA here is from genome assembly GCA_016195115.1 of Pseudomonadota bacterium. Classification (GTDB taxonomy): domain Bacteria; phylum Pseudomonadota; class Alphaproteobacteria; order Elsterales; family Elsteraceae; genus JACQAI01. The sequence goes on along the minus strand of JACQAI010000077.1, from coordinate 1,864 downwards.
CGCGTGCGCAAGGCGTTGGCGCTGGCGATCGACCAGTGGCACGGCGCGCCGCCGCTGTCGAAGATCGCCAACGTCAGGACGGTCGGCGGCATCGTGTTCCCGGGCTCGCCGTTGGCGGCGACCCAGGCCGAGCTCGAGCAGATCCCCGGCTACTGGCCGGACATCAAGAAGTCGCGCGAGGAGGCCAAGCGGTTGCTCAAGGAGGCCGGCGCCGAGAACCTCAAGCTCGAGCTGATGAACCGCAACGTCGACCAGCCCTACAAGTTCGTCGCGACCTGGATCATCGACGAGTGGAGCAAGATCGGCGTCCAGGCGACTCAGAAGGTGCTGCCGACCGGGCCGTTCTACGACGGCCTGCGCCAGGGCACGTTCGACGTGACGGTCGACTTCAACTGCCAAGCGGTGGTCAATCCGGTGCTCGACGTCGCCAAGTTCGAGCCGCAGACCGTCTCTCCGGAGAACTACGGCGGCTACGTCGACGACAAGAACATCGCGCTGTACCAGAAGGTGCTGCATGCCAGCGACGAGGCGGCGCAGCGGACGGCGATGCGGACGTACGAGAAGTACGTGCTCGAGGAGCAGGCAGTCATGATCGTCATGCCGTGGTGGAGCCGCATCATTCCGCAGCGCTCGTACGTCAAGGGGTGGGGGGCCGGGGCGGCGGGGTGGCGCCCGGCCGCGCGACACCAAAGGTGAGGCGGCGAAGCAGGCGGCAGTCCTGCGCGCCGCGCCGAACAGGGAGGCAGGGCCATGACGATGATGCGAGGCGTCTGGGCCGCGGGTCTGGCCGCGGTACTAACGGCGGGGGCGGCGGGCGCGGCCGCGGCGGCCGACGCGCCCAAGCGCGGCGGCACCCTGACGTTCATGATCCCGGCTGACGCGCCGCCGAGCTTCGACGGCCACCGCGAGACGACCTTCGCGACCGTCCATTCAGCGGCGCCGTTCTACAGCGTGCTGATCCGGATCAATCCCGACAACCCGTCGTCGCCGACCGATTTCGTGTGCGACCTGTGCACCGAGATGCCGAAGCCGACCGACGGTGGCAAGTTGTGGACGTTCAAGATCCGCTCGGGCGTCAAGTTCCACGATGGCTCGCCGCTGACCGCGCATGACGTCGCGGCGAGCTGGAAGGCGATCGTCCGGCCGGCCGAGGGCGTGGTCAGCGCCCGCGAGAGCTTCTACATGATGGTCGATGCGGTCGAAGCGCCCGACGCGGCGACCGTGGCGTTCCGCCTCAAGTTCGCGACCGACGCCTTCCTGCCGGCGCTCGCCGATCCCTACGCCTGGATCTACAGGAAGGACATCCTCGAGAAGGACCCGCGCTGGTACGAGCGGAACGTCATGGGCTCGGGGCCCTTCAAGTTCGTCAGCTACGAGGCCGGCCAGTCGGTCAAGGGCGTGCGCAACCCGGACTACTATCACAAAGGCTTGCCGTATCTGGACGGCTTCGTCGCGCTCTATGCGCCCAAGCAGGCGGTGCGCATCGACGCCATGCGCGCCGACCGTGCGGCCATCGAGTTCCGCGGCCTGCCGCCGTCGGCGCGCGACGAGCTGGTGAAGGAGCTCGGCAATCGCGTGGTCGTGCAGGACAGCGACTGGAACTGCGGCAACCTCACGACGCCCAACCACAAGAAGAAGCCGTTCGACGACGTCCGGGTGCGCCGTGCCCTGGCGCTCGCGATCGACCAGTGGCGCGGCGCACCAGCGCTCGCCAAGATCGCCAACGTCCGCACCGTCGGCGGCATCGTGTTCCCCGGCTCGCCGCTCGCCGCCACCAAGGAGGAGCTGCAGGCGATGCCGGGCTTCTGGCCCGACATCGAGAAATCGCGCGCCGAGGCCAAGCGGCTGCTCAAGGAGGCCGGCG
>JACQAI010000076.1 GCA_016195115.1 Pseudomonadota bacterium | reverse complement strand
GCTGCGCGGCGGCGTTGCCGCGCGCCAGCACCGCGCGCAACAGCGGCAGGATGTCGGGATCGCGGCGCCGTGCGGCCAGGCGCGCGTTCAGCCCCTCGAGCGTGGCGCGCACCTCGACCAGCTCCTCGACCTCGCCCTGGGCCAGATCGGCGACGCAGGCGCCGCGATGCGGCGCGAGCTCGACCAGGCCTTCGCCGGCCAGAGTCTTGAGGGCTTCGCGGACCGGCACGCGCGAGCCGCCGTATTCGGCCGCCAGTCGATCCTCGACCAGGCGCTCGCCGGGGCGGTAGCGGCCGGCCAGGATGGCCTGGCGCAGTTGATCGGCGAGCGCGCGGCCGCGCGGCAGGCGTTTGATCGGTTCGGAAACCGCGGCCGTCGTCACGCTACTTGCCGAGGTGCTTCATGATCGCGGCGATGCCGGCCTCGCACACCGCGATGTCCTGCTCGCCGTTGCCGCCCGAGGCCGCGACCGATCCGACGCACTGGCCGTCGACGAAGATCGGGAAGCCGCCGACGAAGATCGTGAAGCGGCCGTCGTGCTGGGTCATGATCCCGAACGCCTCCTCGCCAGGCACCGCGTTCTTGTAGTTGTGCGTCGGCTTGCGATGGCCGGCGGCGGTGAACGCCTTGTTCATGGCGATCTGCACGCTCGTCACCTTGCCGCCGTCGAGCCGGCGCAGCGCGATCGGGTAGCCGGCGTTGTCGGCGACGCAGATCACCTGGGGCACGCCGATCGCCTCGGCCTTGGCCTGCGCGGCGTCGAGGATCAGGTTGGCCTCGGCCAGCGTGAAGGTCTTGAAGGTGTGCATCTACGCAGCGCTGCGCAGCGGCTTGGCGAGGTACTTGTTGTAGAGGCCGTCGAGGTAGAGCCGGCGCATCATGGTCGCTTCCTTGACCAGGCGTACGCAGGTTGCCTGGGTCTCGGGATCGGTCGCGTACTTCTCGACGATCTCGAAACCGCGCTCGCCGTGCTCGGCGTCGGCGACGATGTGCAGGCGGAAGAACGTCACCTCGTCGTCGGTGAAGCCGTATTTTTCCAGCAGCGGCGGCGTCGTCTTGGCGTAGATCGCCGGCACCTGTGATTCCAGGCCGACCAGCAAGCCCGCAAGCGCTTCGACGAACGGCCGCTGCGCCTGGCGGTAGCACCAGCTCTGCAGCCCGAGGGTCTCGGGCAACAGCTCGCCGTTGATCTGGGCGTTCATGATCTCGTCGCGCGACTTGCCGCACGCCGCGGCGAAGTCGAGCAGCAGATCGCAGTGGCGCACCGGCGCGAAGTCGCCGTTGCCCACCATGCCTTCCTCCTCGGCGATGTTCTCGAGCAGGAACTGCTGGACGTCCCAGTGCGAGCACGTGGCATAGACCGCGCCCAGCCACTGCGAGAACAGGCTGACGTAGTGGAAGTGCTGCTTGACCCACTCGCCGAGCAGGTCGCGGTTGAGCTTGCCCGAGGTCCAGGCCTCGCTCCACGGGTGGACCGCGGAATGGCGCTGCTTGATCGCGTCTTCGAGCGCCTGACGGAACGCGCTGGCGGCCATGGGACCCCTCCTCATCCGGTATGTCTCAGATTGTATACTATTTCGGAAGATTGTGAAGGGCTTTGGCCAGAAACGCGATTCTCGTATACAATTATGCCATGAACTTCCCGCCGGAGGCCTATAGCCAGGGTGAGCGCTTCCAGCTCGAGAAGCGCCGGCTGTTCACAAGCGCCTGGCTGCCGTTCTGCGCCGCCGGCCAGCTCGCGGCCGCCGGCAGCTTCGTCAGCCATACCTTGGGTGGCTGGCCGATGGTCGCGATCCGCGGCGACGACGGCGTGGCGCGCGGCTTCCGCAACGTCTGTCGGCATCAGGGCATGCCGGTGGTCGAGCAGCCGACCGGTCAGTGCGCGGCGCTGCGCTGCCGCTATCACGGCTGGACCTACGATCTGACCGGCGCGCTGACCGCGGCGCCGCCGCCGGTCGCGCCCGCCGATCCGGCGGCGCCGATCCACCATCTCGACGCGCTCGCGCTCGCCGAAGCCGGCGGCATGATGCACCTGCGCGGCCGCGACGGCGACGACACGGCGCCGCCGGATGTCGGCGTCGACGGTCTCGACTTCGTCGCGGTTGGCCGAAGGCGCACAACGCGCCAAGGCCGGTTCCCAGGCGCTGCAGCAGGCGCGGGTCACGGGCGACGGCGGTCCCGCAAACGCGGCGGTGGCGGATTTCCGCCGGCGTTTGTCAGGCGTGCTTGATCTGATGTGAATATTCACATAACGTGGGTTGCGTCTCACGTCGAGCAACCATGCTTCGAAAACCCGACATGCCGAAGCCGTTGGTCTGGCGCGGATCTTCGAAGGGGGACTTCATGCGCTTTCCGGCCGCCGTGCAGCGTGAGATGGGGTATGCCTTGTTTTTGGCGCAGATGAACGAACGACACACCGTCCTGGCGAAGACCTTGAAGGGGTTCGGTGGCGGATCCGTGGTCGAGATGAAAGCGCAAGATCGAGGCAATGCCTATCGAGCGGTCTACACCGTGCGCTTTGCCGAGGCGGTTTATGTGCTCCACGCGTTCCATAAGAAATCCAAGGCCGGCACCAAGACACCGAAGCCGGATATGGACCTCGTCGAGAAGCGGCTCAAAGATCTGATCGAGGAAAGGCAGCGATGAGGAGGCTCTCGGCGGCCAAGGATCCGGCCCTCAACGTTTGGCTGCAGCTCGGGCTTCCAGACGCCGAGGAGCATTATCTCAAGGCCCAACTCGTTCTGCGCCTCGACAAAGCGCTCAAAGCCCAGGGTCTGACCCAGCGTGCGGCCGCGCGGCGGATTGGCACCAGCCAGCCCGAGCTGTCGAAGATCCTCCGCGGCAAGTTTTCTGAGGTTTCGCTCGAACGCCTGATGCGCTTCCTGACAGCGCTGGGTCACCGCATCGAGATTACGATCGAACCCGCGAAGCCCAAAACGGCGGGCAACGTCACCGTGAGAGACGCCCGGCGCCGCGCCGCCTGAGGGCAGCGGCGCGCGGCTACTCGGCGGCTTGCGACCGCGTGCCGGCGAGCTTGGCGGCGACCTCGTCGGTGGTCATGACGTCGGCGAACAGCATTGCCATGTTGCCCAGGGTCGCGTTGTGCTCGGCGTCGGTGAAGGCGGCATTGCCGTCGGACACGAACACGACCTTGTAGTTCATCATCATGGCGTCGCGGGCGGTCGACTCGCAGCACACGTTGGTCACCGTGCCGGTGATGATCACGGTGTTGATGCCGCGCGCCTGCAGGATCTCGTGGAGGTCCGACGCGCCGGGCACGAAGGCGCCAAAGCGGCGCTTCAGCACCTTGAGATCCTCGGGCAGCACCTCGAGCCCGTCCCAGATTGCGTGGCCGTAGCTGCCCGGTTTGAAGGCCTCGTTCATGCGCGCGGCACGCGCCGGCGTCGAGAAATAGGTCGCCCAGTTGCTCCAGCCGGAGCGGGTCGCGTCGTCGATCGTGTTCTGGATGTAGACGACCAGGCCGCCGGCGGCGCGCAGGGCCTGGCTGACGCGGTTGACGTTGGGCACGATCTCGCGCGCGATCGGCACCTCGCCGACTTGGCCCGGCGCCATGAAGCCGTTCTGCAGATCGACCACGACGTGGGCCGTCCGCTTCGGATCGAGCGCGTCGAACTGATGGAAGCGGCCGCGCCGCTGCTGGATACGCTCCAACGCATAGGCCGGAATCTCGATCTTGTGCATCCGTCACCTCCGCTGATCGGCCGCGCCGCCGGTCGCGTCGCCGCGGCCGGAGCGATGCAAAGCACACGCCATCTGCACGTCAATTGGCCCCGTTCTTGCGAGATTGTGCAAGCGCAATCGCACGCTCATTTGCTGGGCAAACGAGCATGTTTCTGTTCATTGGCCGCCGGCTGCTCGAAGCGTTGCCGATCCTGTTCGGCGTCTCGCTCGTCGTGTTCGGCCTCGTCCACATCGTGCCGGGCAATCCCGTCGATCTCTTGGTGCCGCCCGAGGCGCCGGCCGACGTGGTGCAGCGCCTGAAAGCCGAGTTCGGCTTCGACAAACCGCTCTACATCCAATACGCGGCCTGGTTCGTGCGCACGCTGTCGGGCGATTTCGGCCTGTCGGTGTTCAATTCCCAGCCGGTCGCGGGCCAGCTCATGGAAGCGTTGGGCAATACGTTTCGGCTCGCCGTGCTGGCGGCGCTGCTCGGCTTCGCGGCCGGCATCGGCCTCGGCCTGATGGCCGCGCTCAACCATGGACGCTGGTGGGACAAGCTGTTCGCCGGCCTGGCGATCACCGGCGTCAGCCTGCCGCACTACTGGTGCGCGATCGTCCTGGTCCTGGTGTTCTCGGTGTTCCTCAACTGGCTGCCGGCGCAGGGCATG
>JACQAI010000710.1 GCA_016195115.1 Pseudomonadota bacterium | reverse complement strand
CGGCGCACAGCGTCGAATTCGACGACATCTTCCGCGACGGCACGTATCACCCGGGCTGCCCGGTGATCGCGGCGGCGTTGGCCTTGGGACAAAGCCGCCAAGTCGACGGCGAGCGCTTTCTGCGCGCCGTGATCGTCGGCTACGAGGTCTCGACCCGCATCAGCGCCGCCATGGTGCCCGCGCACTACAAGTACTGGCACAGCACGGGCACGGTCGGGTGCTTCGGGGCGACCGCGGCGGCTGCGACCATCCTGGGCTTGAACCAGGCGCAGTTCATCAACGCCATGGGCACCGCCGGCACCTTCGCCTCGGGCCTGCAGCAGGCCTTCCGCTCGGACTCGATGACCAAGCCGCTGCACGCCGGCCACGCCGCCGAGACCGGCGTCATGGCGGCGCTCGCCGCGGCAAGGGGCGTCACCGGCGTGCCCGACATCCTCGAGGGCGAGGTCGGCTTCGGCAACGCCATGAGCGAGAAGGTCGATTGGCACAAGGCGACCGAGGGCCTGGGCAAGACCTACAACATCACGCGCATGACCGTGAAGAACCACGGCTGCTGCGGCCACACCTTCGCCTCGATCGACGGCGCCCAGACGATCCAGAAGCAGTTCGGCCTCAAGCCCGAGCAGATCAAGGCGATCAAGGTCGGTACCTACGGCCTCGCGCTCAAGATCGCCGGCAGCTACAAGCATGCGACGCCTTTTGAGGGCCAGTTCTCCTTACCCTACGTGGTCGCCAGCGCGCTGGTCCACGGCAACGTCCGGCTCGACGCCTTCTCGCCGGAGCGGCTCGGTTGCCCCCAGACCACGGCGCTGATGGACAAGATCGAGATCGCGGTCGATCCCAAGCTCGATGCCACCTTCCCGAAGCAGCGCGCCGCCCTGGTCGTGATCGACACGCACGACGGCCAGCGCTTCCGCCACGAGCAGACGACGCGGCGCGGCGATCCCGACTCGCCGCTGTCGGACGACGAGCTGGTCGGCAAGTTCCACGAGCTCGCCGGCTCGGCGATCGGCGACGGCTCGCGGCCGCTGATCGAGGCCTTGTGGGCGATCGACAAGCGGCCCAATCTCGACCTGCCGTGCGGTCCCGGCGCGCGCCGCGACGCCGCCGAGTAGGCGCGCCGCCATGCGGATGACAGCGGCGGTCCTGTACGAGCAGGGCAAGCCGCGCCCCTACGCGACCAGCAAGCCGTTCGTGATCGAGCAGGTCGAACTCGATCCTCCCGGCCCGGGCGAATTGCTGATCGAGATCGGCGGCGGCGGGCTGTGCCACTCCGACCTGTCGACCATCGAAGGCCTCAGGCCCCGCAAGCTGCCGGCGGTCGGCGGTCACGAGGGCGCCGGCATCGTGCGCGCGCTCGGCGAGGGCGTCACCGGGCTCGCGGTCGGCGACCACGTCGTCACCCTGTTCGTGTCGAGCTGCGGGGCCTGCCGCTATTGCGCCGAGGGCCGGCCCAATCTGTGCGACGCCTCGATGGCGGCGCGCACCGCCGGCACCTTGCTGTCGGGCGAGCGCCGCCTGCGCTTTCTCGGCGACCGCAAAGGAACACTGCTGCATCACTATTCCAACCTGTCGGTCTATGCCGAGTACGCTGTGGTCGCGCAGAGCTCGGTGGTCAAGATCGACGACGACGTGCCGCTCGACGTCGCGGCGATCTTCGGCTGCGCGGTGATGACCGGGGTCGGCGCGGTGCTCAACACCGCGAAAGTGCCGCCCGGCGGCACCATGGCGGTGGTCGGGCTGGGCGGCGTCGGCATGTGCGCGTTGCTCGGCGGCGTGGTAGCGGGTGCCGCCCGGTTGATCGCGGTCGACGTCAATCCCGACAAGCTCGGCCTGGCGCGCCAGCTCGGCGCCACCGACACGGCGCTGGCGACCGACAAGGACTGCATCGCCGAGGTGCGCGACATGACCAAGGGCGGGGTCGACTACGTCCTCGAGACCGCCGGTTCGATCGCGGCGATGCAGACCGCCTATGCGATATCCGCGCGGGGGAGCACGACGGTCTCGGTCGGCCTGCCGCAGCCGAGCCAGCTGTTCTCGTTCGCGCACTCCCAGCTGGTCTCCGACGAGCGCACGATCAAGGGCAGCTACATGGGCTCGTGCGTGCCCAAGCGCGACATTCCGCGCTTCATCGAGCTCTACAAGCGCGGCAAGCTGCCGATCGACCGGCTGCGCAGCGGCACGCTCGGCTTCGATGGCATCAACGCCGGTTTCGACAAGTTGGCCGACGGCGCGGTGCTGCGCCAGGTGCTTGTCCCCAACCCCGGATAGCGCCTCCCCGGAGGGGGGCGAGAGCCAGCGCCATCGCATCGTGATCGTCGGCGGCGGTGCCGGCGGGCTCGAGCTCGCCACGCGGCTCGGCGACAAGCTGGGCAAGCGCGGCCGCGCCGACATCATCCTGGTCGACCGGCGGCGCGCCCATCTGTGGAAACCGCTGCTCCACGAGATCGCCGCCGGCAGCATGGACCTCGGGCTGCACGAGCTCGACTACCTGGCGCAGGCGCACTGGCACGGTTTCCGCTACCGGGTCGGCGCGCTCGCCGGCCTGGATCGCACGCGCCGCGAGATCGACGTCGCGCCGTCGCTCGGCGAGGACGGCCAGGTCGTGACGCCGGCGCGCCGCATCGGCTACGACACGCTCGTGATCGCGATCGGCAGCGAGTCGAACGATTTCGGCACGCCGGGCGTGGCCGAGCACGCGATCCGGCTCGACACGCCCGACGAAGCGGCACGGTTCCACCGCCGCCTCGTCGACGCCTGCATCCGATCAGATGAAGTTGATGTGAAGATGGTGGTGTATTTTATGATTG
>JACQAI010000709.1 GCA_016195115.1 Pseudomonadota bacterium | reverse complement strand
GATTGGCCGGGCGGTGTAATCGCGCTGTGAGCCGGCGGCAGGGCTTTGACGGCGCTGCTCGAACGCAGTAACCCTAGACGATGGACGATCGGTTGCCGTCATGCACCGCGCGGCAGGCCTTCGTGGCCCCGGCGCCGAACGTTGACCCTGGCGCGCCGACGCTGCTGGGCGAACGCCGTGGCTGACCGGGAGCGCGAGCGCCGCCGCTGGCACCGCTTCATCCTGTTGTGGATGACCGGCACCGCGCTGTGGATCGCCGGCATGCTGATCGCCGAGGCGGCGATCCGTCCGGCGCCCAGCTTCTACGTCATGGCGCCGCTGGTTGCGGGCGTGCCGGCGCTCGGGCTCGGCTTGGGCTTCCTCGTGCTGTGGTGGCGCGCCGTCAAATGATCGCTGCCCGGTGAGCGCGCCGCCGCCGTCCCGGCTTGCGCGCGGGCTCGCTGCGACCGTCGATTGGCTGTGGCGCGACGACCCCCTGGCGGATGCCGCCGTCGCGCAGCGCGCCCGGCGGCTGCTGCTCGACTGCCTCGGGTGTGCCGCGGCGGCGCTCGCCAAGCCCGAGGTCGCGCGGCTCGCCGCCGCGCTCGGCGCCGACGCCGGGTCGATCGCGCTGCCCGGCATTGCCGATCGCCTGACGGTCGGTCACGCCGCGGCGCTGCTCGCGACGGCGATTCCTTGGGATGAAGCGTGCGAGGGTCTGCCGCGCGCCCATGGCCGGCCCGGCATCCACGCCGCTGCGCCCGCGATCGCGCTGGCGCTCGCGCGTCCGACCGCGCTCGGCGCGCTGCTGCGCGCGCTGGTCGCGGGCTACGAGGTCGGCGGCCGGCTCGGCGAAGCCTTCCGGATCAAGCCGGGCATGCACGTCGACGGCACCTGGGGCACGTTCGGCGCGGTCGCCGCCGCGGCATGCTTGCGTGGGCTCGACGCGCCGACCGCGCGCCAGGCGCTTGACGCCGCGGCGTGCCAGCTGCCGTTCAGCCTCTATCTGCCGATCGCCGACGGCCACACGGCGCGCAACCTCTATCTCGGCCACGCCGCGCAGCTCGCGCTGCTCGTCACCGCCGCCGCCGCCGCCGGCGTCACCGCGCCGACCGAGGCGGTCGCGACCCAGCGCCGCCTGGCGCTCGGGCTCGACGACAACGTCGCGCTGACGCCGCCCGGCCAATTCCTGATCCTCGAGGGCTATCTCAAGAATTTCGCCGGCGTGCGCCATGCCCACTACGGCGCGGCGTGCGCGCTCACGTGGCGCGCCGCGACCGGCGCCGATCCGCGCCACATCCGCGCGCTGACCCTGGCGACCTACCCGGAGGCCCTGACCTACGCCGCCAACCGCGCGCCGCGCACCGCGATCCAGGCGCAGTTCTCCTTGAGCTTCGCGGTCGCTCGCGCGCTTGTCGCCGGCTCCTTGGCGCCCGACGCCTACACGCAGGAGGCGCTGGCCGATCCCGAGTTGCAGCGCCTCGAGCGGCTGGTCGAGCTCGCGGTCGATCCGGCGCTGACCGGTCGCGGCGCAACGCTCTTGGTGACGACCGAGGACGCGGCGTGGCGTGGGAGTTCGATGGGTAGCACCGGCGATCCCGAGCGGCCGATGAGCGATGCGGCGGTCGAGCAGAAGTTTCTCGATTACGCCGCGCCGGCGCTCGGCACGCGCGTCGACACCGTCGCCGACCTGATCCTGCGCGCGCCGTTCGACACGCGCTTCATTCTTTAGATCATTCTCTGGTCGTCATTGCGAGGAGCGTAGCGACGAAGCAACCCAGGGGTCGTCGCGCGACTCTGGGTTGCTTCGCTTCGCTCGCAATGACGATCTTGGAGGGGGCTTGTCTATCCGATCAGCTGGCGCAGCGCCTGGGTCAGCTTGCCGTCGGGCTGGGCGAGTTCCTCGAGGATCGAGAAGTGGTCGTGGCCGGGAAGCGGCAGGTAGCTGCCCGTGAGCCCGCTCTTGGTCCACGCCTCGGCGTACTCCGTCGACTGGCGCACCAGCTCGGACAGCTCGTTGGCGCCGACCGTGACAGTCAGCCGGCCGGCTTGCTTGGGCAGATGCTTGATCGTGCTGTTGCGCGCGGCCTCGGCGACGTCGAGCCCGAGCTTGTCGTTGAGGTAGTTGAGGCGGATCGGCTCGAGATCGAAGATGCAGGAGATCGCGATGCCGCCGGCGAGCCGCGGATTGTCCATCGCGATCGACGTCAGGTGGCCGCCCGCCGAGTGGCCCGAGACGTAGAGCTTGTCGGGATCGCCGCCGAGCCGCGCCAGGTTGGCGAGCAGCCAGTCGACCGAGCGCCGGATCTCGGCGCAGATCTGATCCAAGCGCGCGGCCGGCGCCAACGTGTACTCGACGATCGCGACGTTGATGCCGTGCGCCAGCGGCCCTTCGGCGATGAAGTGGAACGGCTCCTTGTCATTCATCTGCCAATAGCCGCCGTGGATGAAGATCAGGGTCGGCGCCTTGGCCTTGCCGGCATTGTAGAAGTCGAGCCGCTCGCGCGCGCCGCTGCCGTATTTGAGATCGACCTCGGGCTTGCGCGCGGCGCGCAGTGCGTCGCTGCGCGTCCGCCAGCCGGCGTTGTGGCGCTCGACGGCATCGTTGCCGACCGCATTGCGGTTGTTGTAGCCGGCGTCGAGCGCGGCACGGTCCATTCCCCGATACAGCATGGCGTGGGCCTCCTGGGTCCGATGGCGGAGCCGGTGCAAGATCCGATCCGCCACTGTCGAGGGCTGGGTGCGGTTGGTCAACCGGCGAGCGCAAACCGTCGGGTCAGCACGAAGGGCGCGGCGTCGTCCGGCTGCTCGAACAGCGCCAGCTCGGCGATAACGAGGGGCGCCGCGGCGAACCGCGCGACCAAGGAAGTGAGCATCGCCTCCAGCCGATCGAGCGCCGGCGCGTCGAGCGAACCGCTCACGGTGACGTGGAAGCGGAACGCGTCCATCACGTAGGGATAGCCCCAGCGCGCCAGGTTGGCTTCGTGGGCCGGGCTCAGCCGGTGGGCGCGCCGGCGCGCCAACTCAGCTTCCCCGGGTGCTGCGCGAAAGCCGTCGAAGTCCTCGACCAGGCGCGCCGCCAGCGCCTGGATCGCCGGCGCCGGCCCGTCCGGCACCAAGGCGAGGAAGCGCCCGAGCCGACGCAGTACCAGCGGCGGCCCCGCGACCGGCGCCGCCGCCGCCGCGAAGCGCTCGAGCGCGGCGACCAACTCGCCGCGCGGGCGGCCGTCGGCGAGCCGAAACGGCGGCTTCAGG
>JACQAI010000751.1 GCA_016195115.1 Pseudomonadota bacterium | reverse complement strand
ATGCGCGCCGCCCCCGCCACCATCGGCGGAATGCCGCGCAATTCAAAGCGCGCGAGGGAGCGGCAATCCTTCACCAGCTCGCGCTCGCCCTGCACCACGTGGATGGCCATGGCCGTCTGCCCGTCCTTGTAGGTGGTGAATTCCTGCGCCCGCGCCACCGGAATGGTTGAGTTGCGCGGGATCACTTTTTCGGTAAGCCCGCCCATGGTTTCCAGGCCCAGCGACAGCGGGATCACGTCGAGCAGCAGTAAATCGTCACCCGATTTATTGCCGGCAAGCACATTGGCCTGGATGGCGGCGCCGAGAGCCACCACCTTGTCGGGGTCGAGATTATTCAGCGGCGCGCGGCCGAAAAATTCTGCCACGGCCTTTTGCACATGCGGCATGCGCGTGGCGCCTCCGACCATGACGACACCGTCGATCTCCTCAACCGTCAGCTTGGCATCGCGCAGGGCTTTCTTTACCGGCGCCAGCGAGCGGGCCACCAGATGCTCAGTCATGGCGTGCATCTCATCGCGGCCGAGTTTCAGTTTCAGTTCCTGTCCGTAGGAAAGCATCAACGAGGCGTCAACCGAAGTTTCAGTGGTCAGACGTTCCTTTAATTCACGCGCCGTCATCAGCATGCGACGCAGGTCGCGATGCCCGGCCGAGGCCAGACCGTGGGTGCGCCGCCAGTGCGCGGCGATGGCCTGATCGAAATCATCGCCGCCCAGGGCCGAGTCACCATTGGTGGCCAGCACTTCAAACACGCCGCGCGTGAGTTTGAGTATGGAAATATCGAAGGTGCCGCCGCCCAGATCGAATACGGCGAAGGTGCCTTCGCTGGCGTTGTCCAGGCCGTAGGCAATGGCCGCGGCGGTCGGTTCGTTCAGAAGCCGCAGGACGTTAATGCCGGCCAGTCGCGCGGCATCCTTGGTGGCCTGGCGCTGGGCGTCGTCGAAATACGCGGGCACAGTGATGACGGCACCCACCAGTTCACCACCCATGGCGTCGACGGCGACGCGATTCAATACCTTGAGAATATCGGCCGATACATCGACCGGTGATTTCACCCCGGCGACGGTATCGATTTTGACCATGCCGGGTGCATCGAGAAAGCGGTACGGCAGCGCACCGTAGCGCGCCACGTCGACTGACTGTGCCAGCGCCGGCGTGAACCCCGCTGCCTCGAGCGGCGCGAGGTCGCGGTCCCACACCACGACCTTGGCGCCGCGCTCGGCGAGCAGCCGCGCGATGCCGAGCCCGATGCCGCGCGCGCCGCCGGTGACGATCGCGACCTGCCCGTCGAGTCGGGTTTTCATGCGTTCTTGACCCATTTGAGGATGTGGGTGCCGACCGCGACCAGGGTGCCGTCCTGGTTCTTGATCGTGATGTCGCCGGTCGAGCGGCGGCGCGCCGTGTCGATCGCGCTGATGCGGTACTCGACCGTGACGGTGTCGCCGAAGAACACCGGCGCCAGGAAGCGGATGCGGTCGTAGCCGAGCGACACCGGGGTCTCGTCGGCGCCGTCGCGCGTCTTCGCTATGGCCAGCGTCGACGCCGTCGACATGTAGCCGACCATCAGGGCGCCGTGCGCCTGCAGCCGGCCGTAGCTCGACTTCTCCATGTACGACTTGTCGACGTGGTTGGGCGAGAAGTCGCCCGTGATGCCGGCGAAGCTGTAGACGTCGTACTCGCCGACCGTCTTGGTGAAGCGGGCACTGTCGCCGATGGCGACGTAGAACTCGGTCACGGCGGTGTCCTCCCCTGCGTCATCGGCCCTGCCAGCGCGGCTTGCGCTTCTCGACGAAGGCACGCTGGCCTTCCTTGGCGTCGTCGCTCGCCAGCATGCGCTCGGCCGCCGGGTAGCGGGCGCGCAGCGCGGCGGCGAGATCGGGCTCGGCCAGGCTTTGCAGCATGACCTGCTTGGAGGCTTCGATCGCCAGCGGCGCGCCCTCGATGATCATCTGGGCGACCGCGCGCACGCGCGCTTTGAGCTCGGTGCGCGGCACGACATCGTTGATCAGGCCGAGCCGCCGGGCGTCCTCGGCGCCGATACGGCGGCCGGTCAGCACCAGGTCCATGGCGTGCTTGAGCGGCAGGGCACGGGCCAGCCGCTGCAGCCCGCCGCCGCCGAGCGCCGCCAGGCCGACGCGCGGCTCGGGCAGGCCGAACTCGGCATGGTCCGCCGCGATCGCGAGATCGCACGCCGCGACGATCTCGACGCCGCCGCCGAGCGCCAGGCCGTTGACCGCGGCGATCACCGGCTTGAGGAGGTCGAAGCGGTGGGTCAGGCCGGCGAAGCCGGTCGCCGGGTGGTCGTCGGCGTTGGCCGCGGCGCGCGCCTTGAGGTCGCTGCCGACGCAGAAGGCGCGCTCGCCGGCGCCGGTCAGCACCGCGACGCGCAGCGCCGGGTCGGCGGCGAAGCCGTCGAGCGCCGCGGCGAGCTCGCGGTGGGCCAGCGGATTGAGCGCGTTGAGCGCCGCCGGGCGGTTGATCGTGATCCACAGGATCGCGTCGTCGCGCTCGGTCAGGCAATGCTCGAAGGCTGTCATGCGGGCTTGGCCGCGAGCATGTCGGCCATGGCTTCGACGGCGATCGGATAGCCGTTGACACCGAGGCCGCAGATCAGCGCGGTCGCCGCGTAGGTGACGTAGGAGTGGTGGCGGAAGCCCTCGCGCTTGTGCGGGTTCGAGATGTGCAGCTCGATGATCGGTGCCTTGACCATGTTGAGGGCATCGAGGATCGCCACCGAGGTGTGGGTGAACGCCGCGGGGTTGATAATGATGCCGGCGGCACCGTTGATGCCGCCCTGGATCCACTCGACGATCTCGGTCTCGCTGTTCGACTGATGGAACGCGATCGTCAGGCCACGTTTCTCGGCGCGCCGGCGGCACATCGCCTCGACCTCGGCCAGGGTGGTCGAGCCGTAGATCTCCGGTTGACGCGTGCCGAGCAGGTTGAGGTTGGGGCCGTGGAGGATCAGGACGGGCTTGCTCATGCGGGCCTCCGTTGCAGGAAGTCGCGGGTCGCGGCGACGAGCCGCTTCAGGCGCGCGCCGGGATCGAGATCGGGAAACTGAGCGGCGAGCGGCACCTCGACGCCGTAAGGAATATTCGCCGGCAGGGTCTCGATCAGCCGCCACAGCGGCAGGCCACCGGCGCCCGGCAT
>JACQAI010000750.1 GCA_016195115.1 Pseudomonadota bacterium | reverse complement strand
CGCGCGGGCGGGGTGAGCGACGATCCCGCCTAGCGCACCGTACTTGTCATCTTAGTCCGCTTGGCCATCCAAGGCTTCGCGCATCGCCCGGGCGAGATCCTCCTTCTGGTAAGGTTTGCCGAGCAGGCGGACATTGGGCAGCGGATCCGCGTGCCCGTGGGCGTCGGTGCCGGGGAACCCGGACGTCATGAGGATCCTGATCTGCGGCCAGCGCTCGGCCACGATGCGCGCCAGATCGAACCCGTCGACCTTGCCCGCCATCACGACATCCGTGAACAAGAGGTCGACCTGGCCGCGTTCCTCAAGCAAGGTCAGCGCCGCAGCCGAGTTCTCGGCCTGCTCGCTGCGATAACCGAGCTGCCCGAGCTGCCGCACGACGAGGCGGCGCAGCGCGTCGTTATCCTCGACCACCAGCACGCGCTCGCCGCGGCCGAGCGGCACCAGCGCCGCGCCGACGCTTTGAGCGGCTTCGACCGCGCCGCGGTCGCGAGGAAGATAGAGGCGGAACGTCGTCCCGACGCCGACCTCGCTGTAGACGTTGATGTGGCCGCCGGACTGCTTCATGAACCCGAACACCATGGCGAGGCCGAGCCCGGTTCCCTCGCCTCGTTCCTTGGTCGTGAAGAACGGCTCGAAGACGCGCGCCAACACGTCGGGCGGCATGCCGGTTCCGGTGTCGCTGACCTGGAGCATCACGTAGTCGCCGGGCGCGACTTCCGGATGCTGGGACGCGTAATCCGCGTCGAGCTGCCGGTTCGCTGTGACCACGCTGAGCCGGCCGCCCTTGGGCATGGCATCGCGTGCGTTGGTCGCGAGGTTGGCAAGCGCAGCCTCGAGCTGGATCGGATCCACGACGGCGGGCCAGGCCGTGGGCGCCAGATCGAGTGCGATCTCGACCCGCTCGCCCAGCGTTCGCCGCAGCAATGTGGTGATCTCGGTCACGAGCGCGTTGACATCCGACCGCCGCGGCTGCAGCGGCTGGCGGCGCGCGAACGCGAGCAGGCTCTTGGTCAGGTCGGCGCCCCGACGCGCCGCATCGTGCGCCTCGCGCACGAGTTCGTCGGCGTCGCGGTTGCCCCCGAGCATATCGCGCAGCAGCCCGAGATTGCCCATCACGACGAGCAGCAGGTTGTTGAAGTCGTGCGCGAGGCCGCCGGTGAGCTGACCGACGGCCTCCATCTTCTGGGCATGGCGCAGCTGCTCCTCCGCCACGAGCCGCTCGGTCATGTCGCGGCCGGTGAAGAAATGCCGCTGATCCGGCTCCGACCAGACGCCGGACCAAGCCAGCCGCACGACTCGACCGTCCCGGTGGACGTAGCGCGTCTCGAAGGTGCGCAGGAGCCGCCCGCGGCGGCCCGCGCGCATCTCCGCGCGAACGCTCTCGAGATCGTCCGGATAGACGAATGCAGCGGCGCTGCGCCCAATCCACTGGTCGGGCCGGTAACCCAGGATCGCCTCCAGGCTCGGGCTCGCCTGGATGATAGTGCCCTGGCGGTCGGCGACCAGGATAAGGTCCGCTGCCGTCTCGAAAATGCGCTGGTTCATCGCGTGCGCCGCCCTGCGGGCGGTGACGTCGAGGGCGATGGCCATCCGCGCGGGCCGGCCGCCGAAGGTCAAGCTGTGGGAGAAGACGTCGACGTCGATGATCCGACCGTCCTTGAGTCGATGGCGCCATTCGCTGCTCTGGCTCGACGGACCGAGCTCATTGAGCCGGCGCAGGAAGCGGTCGGTGTCCTCCTGCGGGCGGATATCGGTGATGCGCATGGCCAGGAACTCCTCGCGCGAATAGCCGTAGACGCCGATCGCTGCGTCATTGACGGCGAGGAATCGTAGGGTCTCGAGGTCGAACACCCACTTGGGCAATGGGCTGCTTTCGAACAGATACTGGAAGCTGCGCTCGCTCTCCTCGAGCGCCCGCTGTGCCGCCTTGAGCGCCGTGATGTCGATTCTAAGGCTGGCGATCCAGCCATTCGACATCCGGCGCTTGCGGACCAGGAGCCAACGGCCGTCGGCCAACGGCTGCTCGACCGGACCCGTTGGGTTGCGGTGCCGGATGAGCCGCTCGGCGATGAATGCCTCCTCGCGCCCCTTGGAGTCGGGGTAGAGGCCGCTCGCCACACCGTCGCGCAGGACGTCCTCGTAGCGGGCTCCCAACCCGCGGGCTGCGCTCTCCTGGGCGAGGTTGCGATACCCGGTGTTGCACATCACCAGCCGGTCCTGGTCGTCGTAGATGGCGAAGCCCTCCGGGATGGTTTCGATGCCGTCGTGCAGAATTGCGGCGGCGTGCTGGCTGCGTCGGCGCTCCTCGTGGGCGACCCGCAATGCCTCGGCAACCTCGTCGGCCTCGCGAAGTCCGGTCGGAGCCGGATCGAGCGGCGAGCTCTCATCCGCGGCGGCCAACCGGCGCAGCGCGCGAATCGGTCCCGTGATCCGTCTCGCGATCGCGACCGCGAGGCCGAGCCCGATCACCAAGAGGCCGACGCCGACGGCGAACGCGCGCAATGCCGCGTCGAGTGCCGGCACGGTCAGCTCCGTGCGCGGCACGCCGATCGCAATCGACCAGCCATAGTGCTCGGCGCGGCTGAATACCGTCAGGAGCGGCGTTCCTTCGAGCGACGTCGTCTCGACGACGCCCTCGCGATCGCGCAGCAGATCAGGCAGGAGACTGGGCGACGCTTCGCGGCCGACGAACTGCGCCGGGTTGGGCGTCCGGGCGACGTTGACGCCCTGTCGGTCGAATACCGAAACCACCCAGCCGGGGGGCGGGTGCTGCCGGCGGATGATGTCGGCAAAGTCATCGAGCCGCGGATTGATCGACAGCACGTAGAGCACGCGGCCGTCGTCGTGCTTGACCGGCACGTCGATCGCGACGACCGGACGCGCGCCGATGGCGCCGCGATAGAGATTGGAGACCGCCGGTTGGCCGGTCGCGAAAACCTGGCGCACGGTCTCGAGGTTGGGCCGGATCGGTGGCGGCGCATCGGGCGGCAGCAGCGTGTTCATCAGCTGCTGGCCGTCTTCGCGCAGCACGATCATGTTCGCGCCCGGAAATTCCTCCGCCACGATCGCTTCGGCGCGCTGGCGGAAGCCGGCGACGTCCCCCGTCTGCAAGGTGATGGTTCGGCTCAACACGCGGAGCGCAACGACGCGGGTCTGCAGCTCGTCATCGACGAGCAGGGCCATGCTGCGCGCGAGCGCCAAGTTCCGCTCGCTGATGGACGCTACCGATTCCTGATAATCGAAATAGCGGCGCGCAATGGTGAAGACGATAAGCGGCACGATGCTGGCAAGGACCAGCAAGATCAGTCGCACCCGCAGCGACACCCCGTGCCGAACCTCCGCAACCTGCGTCTTGGGGCGCCCCACCATCCGAGGGAGGATGCCTTACAGTTCGCAATTTTCAGTAAATACGAGCCGTAGAGGCCTGTCGCCGGCGCGGATCACGCCCGCCCGATACGATCGTAATGAAGCGTTGACACGGCTCGCGCCGCCGCGACGCTGCCGTGACCGAGTAGGGGAGGGGCACGGCATGTTTGCGCATCCCACGGCGGTCCACTTGTTCCGCTGTACAAACAGCCAGATACGCTACGCTGCAACCCTCGATCCGACCGGCGCCAACCTGCCGGGACCGCTTTGCCCGAACGGGTCCTGGCAGACGTTTGCCACCATCCTCGTCACCCCCGGCGAGCGCCCCCGCATCGGGCTCGACGCCGACGCCATGGCGAAGGCACTGCAGGAGCACGGGTACTTCGTGTGGGAGGCTGGCGCTATCGCGCAGGTGTTCCCGGCGGTTCCAACCCCCTAGCGTCGCCTTTTCGGTACGACGCTCGCCCGGTCGCGCGCAATCCGGACTAGGATGACCGACCGCCGTTCGCGCCGTCCGCTGAACCGGGAGGAGCCGCCGTGACCGAGCCGACCGTGCACCCCGCCGTCTGGGAAGCGATCGATCGCCTGATGTCGCTCGAGTGCCGCGCCATCAACCTCGGCACCTTGCGACCGCTTTACGAGGCGGCGCGCCAGCGCGCGCCGGGGCCGCTGTGCGAGGCCGCGGCGCGCGCTGGCCGGCGCGATCAAGCCGCGCGACCCGGTCGTGCTGATCACCGGCGCGGGCGGCCCGCCCTGGCTGTTCGCCGGCGAGACCGACGGGCCGCTCGGGCTCGCCGGCCTGGCGCGCGCGCTGTCGCTCGGCTGCGGCGCTT
>JACQAI010000094.1 GCA_016195115.1 Pseudomonadota bacterium | reverse complement strand
GTGTCGCCGACCAGCACCGCGGTGCACCCGGCGGCGTAGGCGCAGCGCATGTCCATGGCGGTGTCACCGACGAACCAGACCGCCGGCCCGGCCACCATGCCGGCATCCGCGAGCGCCAGGTCGACCGGCGCGCGGTGGGGCTTGTCGACCGCCGCGTCCTGGGCCCCGACCAGCCGTCCGAAGCGGCCCGTCCAGCCGAGCGCGGCAGCCTCCTTGCGCAGATAGCGGCCGGTCTTGTTGCTGACCACACCCAGGTAAACGCCGCGGGCGTGGAGGGCGTTCAACAGCGCGGCGGCGCCCGGCAGCGGCGCCAGGGTCTCGATGTGGCGAGCCTCGAACCGGGCGTAAAAGATGTCGCGCGCCGCCTCCCAGCGGGCTCCGAACATCACGGGAAAGCTATCGCGCAGTGAGGCGCGCACGCGCGCGCGGGTCTCGGCCAGGCTCCAGGTCGGATGGCCCATCGCCGCCAGGGTGGTGTTAAGCGCGTCGTGGATGGTCGGCCAGTTGTCGACCAGGGTGTTGTCCCAGTCGAACAGGATCGCGCGGGGCAGCTCGGCGCTCACACCGGTTCCGGCGTGTCCATGTAGCCGTAGTAGAGCTCACGCAGCCGGTCGGCGACCGGCCCCGGCTTGCCGCTGCCGACCGGCTTGCCGTCGAGCTTGGTGATCGGGGTCACGAACGAGGTCGTGCTGGTCAGGAACGCCTCGCGCGCGCGCCGCGCCTCGTCGAGCGAGAAGGCGCGCTCGACCACTTTGATCTGGGCGTCGGCCGCGAGCTGGAGCAGCGAGCGGCGCGTGATGCCGCCCAGGATGGCGTTGCCGAGCTGCCGGGTCACCAGCTCGCCGTCCTGGGTGACGATCCAGGCGTTGGTCGAAGCGCCCTCGGTGACGTTGCCGTCGCGGTCGACGAACCAGGCTTCGTACGCGCCGGCTTCCCTTGCCTGCTGCTTGCCCAGCACGTTGGGCAGCAGCGACACCGACTTGATGTCGCAACGCTGCCAGCGGATGTCCGGCATGCTGACCACGGCGATGCCGTGGTCGAACAGCTTGGGATCCTGGGGCTTGATGCGCCGGCTGGTCATCACGATCGAGGGCGGCGTGCCCGCCGCCGGGAACGGATGGTCGCGCCGCGCCACGCCGCGGGTGATCTGGGTGTAGACGATGCCGTCGGTGACCCGATTGCGCCGCAGCAGCTCGCGCGTGATGTGCTTGTAGGCGCGGCGGCCCATCGGCGACGCGATGCGCAGTTCCTTGAGCGAGCGCTCGAGCCGGTCGAGATGCGGGTCCTCGTCGATGACCTCGCCATGCTGGACGCACACGACCTCGTAGACGCCGTCGGCGAACTGGTAGCCGCGGTCCTCGACATGCACCGCGGCGTCGCGGTGCGGAACGTAACGGCCGTTGACGTAGGCGACGCGCGACATGGCGTTCTCTCGCGGATCCTAGGAGTTGAGCTTGGCGGGTGGGCGCTCGCCGTTGTTGACGCCCAGCATCTTGAGCTTGCGGTGCAGCGCCGAGCGCTCCATGCCGACGAAGCTCGCGGTGCGGCTGATGTTGCCGGCGAAGCGATTGACCTGGGCCAGGAGGTATTCGCGCTCGAACACCTCGCGGGCCTCGCGCAACGGCAGGCCCATGATCTCGCCGCCCTTGTCCCACTTGAGCACGGCCGGCGTGATCGCGCCGATCTCAGGCGGCAGCATGTCGGTGCGGATCGGCTGGCGGGCGTCGCCGGGCGCCATGATGAGCAGGCGCTCGACGACGTTGCGAAGCTGGCGGACGTTGCCCGGCCAGTCGTAAGCCTGCAGCGCCGCCAGGGCGTCCTCGCCGAGTTCGCGCGGCGCCAACCCGGCGCTCTCGGCCGAGCGGCGCATGAAGTGACGGACCAGCAACGGGATGTCGTCGCGCCGCTCGCGCAGCGGCGGCACCCGGATCGGCACGACGTTGAGGCGGTAGTATAGATCCTCGCGGAACCGGCCCGCCTGCATCTCGGCGTTGATGTCGCGGTTCGAGGATGCCATGACGCGGACGTCGACCTGGACCTTGCTGCGGCCGCCGACGCGCTCGAAGGTCTGGTCCTGCAGCGCGCGCAGAATTTTCCCTTGGGTTTCAAGGGGCATGTCCGCGACCTCGTCGAGCAGCAGGGTGCCGCCGTGCGCCTGCTCGAACAGCCCGACCTTGCGCGGGCCCTCGCCCTCGGCGTCCATGCCGAACAGCTCGATCTCGAGACGGTCGGGATGCATGGCGGCGCAGCTGACCACGATGAACGGGCCGTCGGCGCGCTTCGAGCGCTGATGGAGCAGCCGCGCCACGACCTCCTTGCCGACCCCGGCAGGACCGGTGATGAACACGCGGCTGCCGGTCGGCGCCACCTTCTCGACGGCCTGGCGCACCGTGTTGACCGGGCTCGATTGGCCGACCAGCTCGCCGTCGCTGCCAGCGCGCAAGCGCAGCTCGAGGTTCTCGCGCTTCAGGCGAGCGGCCTCGATGGCGCGCTCGGTGATCAGGATCAGGCGGTCGGTCTGGAACGGCTTCTCGATGAAATCGTAGGCGCCCTGCTTGATCGCGGAGACCGCGGTCTCGATCGTGCCGTGACCGCTGATCATGACGATGGGGACCGATGGATGCTCGCGGCGCGCCAGCTCGAGCACCTGCAGCCCGTCGATCGCGCTACCCTGCAGCCAGATGTCGAGGATCACGAGGTGGGGTTGACGCGCGCGGATGGCTTCGAGCGCGCCCTGCCCGTCCGCGGCCTCGCGAGTCTGATAGCCTTCGTCCTTGAGGATACCGGAGATCAGCATCCGGATGTCGGCCTCGTCGTCGACGATCAGGATGTCATGCGCCATGGACCACCGATCTCGGCTTGGCTTCGGCGCGCTCCGGCACCGCTTCCCTGACCCCTCTGCCGAACACCAGGCTGACGCGCGCACCGCCGCCCGGCGCATCCTCGAGGCGCAGCTCGCCGGCGTGATCCTCCATGATCTTCTTGACGATCGCCAAACCCAACCCCGTGCCCTTGCTGCGGGTCGTCACGTACGGCTCGGTCAGGCGATCGCGGCTCTCCACCGGCAATCCCCGGCCGTTGTCGTCAACCTCAATGATGGTCGCGCGCTCGATCTCGCGCAACCGGATCACGACCTCGCCCTTGGGCAGCGGATCGGGGCCGGACCTGTCGCGGCCTTCGATGGCGTCGATGGCGTTCTGCACGAGATTGATCAGGGCTTGCCGGACCAGGCGCCCGTCGCAGCGCAAATACAACGGCTGGTCCGGACAATCCACCGTCAGGATGACGTCGTGGTTGGCCTGGCGCTGCAGGAACGCGACCTCGCGGCAGATCGCCACCAGATCCTCCGACTTCATCACCGGCGCCGGCATGCGCGCGAAGGCGGAGAACTCGTCGACCATGCGGCCGATGTCGCCGACCTGGCGCACGATCGTATCGGTGCAGATGATGAACGTCTCCGGATCCGACGTGATCTCCTTCAGGTACTTGCGCTTCAGACGCTCGGCCGAGAGCTGAATCGGCGTCAGCGGATTTTTGATCTCATGGGCAATGCGCCGCGCGACGTCGGCCCACGCCGCCTTGCGCTGGGCGGCGAGCAGCTCGGTGATGTCGTCGAAGGTGACGACGAAACCGCGCACCTCGCCGCCGGCCTGCTCGATCGCGACCCGGGTCAACAGCGTGCGCGTACGCCGGTCGCGCACCAGCTTGATCTGCGCCTCGATCAGACGCTCGGGCCAGCGCTGGGCGGCGTCGAGCAGCTCGGCCATCTCGGGCACGACGCGCGCCAGCGTCTCGCCGACGTGGCGCTGCAGGTCGGTCGACAGGAGGTCCGAGGCCGAGCGGTTGGGCAGGTTGATGCGGCCGGCGGCATCAAGCCCGACCACGCCGGCGGAGACGCCGGCCAGCACCGTCTCGGTGAAGCGCCGCCGCAGGTCGAGCTGGTGGTTGGCCTCGACCAGCTCGGCGCGCTGCGTGGCGAGCTGGCTGGTCATGCGATTGAAGGCACGCGACAGCGAACCCAGCTCGTCGGTCGCTGGGACCTCCTCGACGCGGGCGGTGAGGTCGCCGGCACGGACGCGCTCGCTGGCCGCGATCAGGCCGGAGATCGGCCGTGCCATCTTGGTCGCGATCACCAGCCCGACCCAAATGGCCGCGAGCAGCAGCAGCAGCGCCACCACCGCGTAGGCGAGCGCGAACGTGACCTTGATCTCCGACAGCGCGCCTTCGCTCGCCTTGTAGGCGGTCGCGACGTGGCGGGTTTCGTCGACGTAGCTCAGCACCAGCGGCTCGACGAAGCGCCCGACATAGAGATAGACGTCCATGAAGCTGTCGAGCCGCACCAGCGCGCGCACCCGATCGTCGCCTTCGCTGGTCAGGATCGCGACCTCGCCGTTGCGTGCCTTGCGCACCATGTCGGCCCGGATCGGCGCGTTCTCGAGGCTGAAGGTCAGGCCGGCGCGCGCCAGCACGCGGGCGTTGCCGTCGAAGATGATGGCTTCGCCGAGCGAGCGGCTCTCGGTCTGCTCCTGGAGCATCCGGGTGAGGCGTTCGGGATCGCCCAGCACCAGCGAGCCGTCGCGGTTGATCGCGGCCGCGACGGCCAAGGTATCGGCACGAATGGCCTGTTGATGCTCGTGCAGGTAGGCTTCGGCCACCGCGCCCGAGGTCGCGACCAGATCGCGCACCTGGGCGCCGAACCAACCTTGCAGGGTCAGATTGAGATAGACCGCGGAGAAGATCGCGAGCACGACCGCGGGCGTGACCGCCAGCATGCCGAACAGCACCACGACCTGAACATGGAGACGCGAGCCGGCAAGACCGCGGCGGCGTTCGACCCAAACCTCGACCAGGCGCTTGGCGACGATGACGCCGAGCGGCAGGCACAGCACGAGATTGAAGATGACCAGCCAGAAGACGGTGCTGGGATTGGGGCCGAACGGCGGCACGCCGATGATCGCGCCCGAGGTCGCGAGCACCGACAGGATCGCCGCCACGGTGAGCGCCGACGACAGCTTTCGCGCGAGCCCGACGCCGCGTGCCCAAGTCGCAAGGGCGGGAACCATGTGCGGAGTCAAAAACAGAAACCGGCTGGCCATCGCTACGGTGTGCTCGGACCCCTGTGGCCGAATCGCAACAGGGACATTAGGCGCGCGCGCGCCCCGACGCAACGCGCTGCACAGCCGAGCCCCTCGCCCGAGGCGGGTCGCTAGCGCGGCAGGGGGCGCAGCCCCCGCGAGCGCAACAAAATCCCCAGCGCGGCCTTGGCACACGCGCGCTACCTGTTTCTTTGGCGCTCGCGGGGCTTACGCCCGTGCCGCGCCAGAGCGGGACAAACAGCGTGACGACGTCCGCCACGACGCAACGTCGACCAAAACTGTGTCGAAAGTCCGGCGAAGTCGACCGGCTTACGCCGCTACTTCAGGCCGCGCAGCACCTGGATGTCCAGCTCACGGATCTTCTTGCGCAGCGTGTTGCGGTTGAGACCGAGGAGCTGCGCCGCCTTGATCTGATTGCCGCGGGTCGCCACCAGGGTGAGCGCGATCAGCGGCCGCTCGATCTCCCGCAGCACGCGATCGTAGAGCCCGGCCGCCGGCAGCCCGTCCTTGTGGGCGGCGAAATAGTCCTTGAGATGGCGCTCGACCGCGGCGCTCAGACCTTCGTTGTCGGGCGCGCCGCTGGGTTCGGTCACCGGCGCGACCTCGGCGAGCTCGCCGTCGATCACATCCGGCCCGATGACCTCCTGGGAGTACAGCGCGGCCAGGCGCTTCACCAAGTTCTCGAGCTCGCGCACGTTGCCCGGCCAGCGATAGCCCTTGAGCTTATCCATCGCCGCGGCGTCGACGCTCTTGCCCGGCAGGCCTTCGACGGTCGCCTGCTTGAGGAAATGGCGGACCAGCGCCGGGATGTCCTCGGCGCGCTCGCGCAGCGGCGGCAGCCGGATCGGCACGACGTTGAGGCGGTAGAACAGGTCCTCGCGGAACGTGCCCTGGCGGATCAGCAGGCGCAGATCGCGGTGGGTGGCGGCGATGATGCGCACGTTGGCGCGGATCGGCGTGCGGCCGCCGACCGTGGTGTACTCGCCCTCCTGGAGCACGCGCAGAAGCCTGGTTTGCGCCTCCAGGGGCATATCGCCGATCTCGTCGAGGAACAGGGTACCGCCCTGGGCCTGTTCGAAGCGCCCGGCCGAGCGCGTCAGCGCTCCCGTGAAAGCGCCCTTCTCGTGGCCGAACAACTCGCTCTCGATCAGCTCGCGCGGAATTGCTGCCATGTTGATCGCGACGAAGGCGCCGCTGCGCCGCTTGCCATAGTCGTGCAGCGCGCGCGCGACCAGCTCCTTGCCGGTGCCCGACTCGCCGGCGATCATCACCGTGAGATCGGTGCCCATCAGCCGCGCCAACACGCGGTAGATCTCCTGCATCGCCGGCGAGCGGCCGATCAGCGGCAGCTGGTCCTCGGCTTCGACGTCGGCGGCATCGCCGTTGGCCGGTGCCGTTGCGGTTCGGGGCGCTGCCAGCGCCCGCTGAACGACCCTCACCAGCTCGTTGAGATCGAACGGCTTGGGCAGATACTCGAAGGCGCCGCGCTCGGTCGCCTTGACCGCGGTCATCAGCGTGTTCTGCGCGCTCATCACGATGATGCGCAGGTCGGGCCTCAGGCGTTTGATGCGTGGCACCAGGTCGAGCCCGTTCTCGTCCGGCATCACGACGTCGGTGATGACGAGGTCGCCCTCGCCGTTCTCGACCCAGCGCCACAGGGTCGCGGCGTTGCCGGTGGTGCGGACATCGTGGCCGAGCCGCGCCAGCGCCTGGTTCAGCACAGTGCGGATCGCGCGGTCGTCGTCGGCCACCAGGATGGTGTTGCTGGCCATATCAAGCTTCGCCCGGTGACGGGTGCAGCGGCAGCATGACGCGGAAAACGGTGCGCCGCGGCTGGCTGTCGAACTCGATGATGCCGCCATGCTCGCCGATGATCTTGGCGACCAGCGCCAAGCCGAGCCCGCTGCCGTTCTGCTTGGTGGTCACGAAGGGATCGAACAAATGTGGCCGCAGGTCCTCGGGAATGCCGGCGCCGTTGTCCTCGATCGACACCACGAGCGGCAGGTGGACACTCCGCTCGCTGCCCGGCACCGCCAGGCGCACGCCGTGCTGATAGGCCGTCGCGACGACGATCTCGCCGGCATCCTCGGGCACCGCCTCGGCGGCGTTCTTGACCAGGTTGAGGAAGACCTGGATCAGCTGGTCGCGGTTGGCGAGCACCGGCGGCAGCGACGGATCGTAGCGCTCGGCAAAACGCACGCGGCGCGCGAAGCCGTTCTGGGCGACCCGTCGCACGTGGTCGAGCACCTGGTGGATGTTGACCGCGCCGCGGTCGAGCGGTCGGCTGTCGGAGAACACCTCCATGCGGTCGACCAGGGCGCAGATACGGTCGGCCTCGTCGACGATCAGCCGGGTGAGCTGGCGGTCGTCGGCCGAGCTGACGTTGTCGTCGAGCAGCTGGGCGGCGCCGCGGATGCCCGACAGCGGATTCTTGACCTCGTGCGCGAGCATCGCGGCCATCGCGACCACCGAGCGCGCGGCGCTGCGATGGTCGAGCTGACGGCCGAGCTTGTGCGCGATGGTGCGCTCGTGGATCGAGATCACGACGTGGCCCGGCGTCTCAGGAATCGCCGCCACCTGCAGTCCGACCAGGTGCCCGCCGATGCGCGGGCTGTCGAGCGTGACGCCGTCCTCGGAAATACTGCCGCCGTTGGCGCGCGCCTGGTCGACCACCGCGAACAACGGGCTGTCGGGCGCCAGGTGGTCGGCCAGCGGGTGGCCGCACAGGTGGTGCGCCGAGCAATCGAAGAAGTTCTGCGCCGCCAGGTTGACCTGCGCGACGATTCCAGCGGCATCGACGACCACGACGGGATGCGGCAAAGCGTTCAAGACGGCACTACCATCGAGCTCAGCCCGCGCGAGGCGGGACAGTCGGAGATTCGCTTTAGCCATTCAAGCCGCGTGCCGTTCCAGTTGAGGCTGATAGAAGGTATCGATCAACGCCCGCACAGCGTCCGGAGGCGCGGTCGTGTTGACCGCCGCTCGGAACTCAGCCGAACCCGGCAAGCCCTTGGAATACCAGGCGATGTGCTTGCGGGCGATCTTCACGCCGAGGTCGACTCCGTAGTGGCTCAGGATCGCCTCATAGTGCTCGAGCAGGATGCGGCGCTGCTCGGCCAGGCTCGGCTCGGGCGGCACCTCCCCCGTCTTCAGGTAGCTCGCCACCTGGCGCAGGAACCACGGCCGGCCGTAGACGCCGCGGCCGATCATCACGCCATCGGCGCCCGACTGCTCGAGGCAGCTGCGCACGTCGTCGATCGAGACGATGTCGCCGTTGGCGACCACGGGGATGCCGACCGCCTCCTTGACCCGGCGAATGAAGCGCCAGTCGGCGCTGCCGTTGTAAAGCTGGCAACGCGTCCGCCCATTTTCAAGGTGACGGGTACCGGCACGGCCTTGACCACGGCTTCCATGATCCGGCCGGCGAGAATTTCATCGCGCATCAAGGCCGAGCCGGCGTCGCCGTTGACGACTTTTTTCACCGGGCAGCCCATGTTGATGTCGATCAGGGCGGCGCCGCGATCCTGGTTGAGCTTGGCTGCCTCGGCCATCACGGCGGGCTCGCAGCCGGCCAGCTGCACCGCCATCGGATGCTCCTCGGCGCTGTTTTTCGCCATCTGCAGCGAGCGGCGGCTCTCGCGGATCATGGCCTCCGAGGCGATCATCTCCGAAACCACAAGACCGGCGCCGAAGTGCTTGACCAAACGGCGAAATGGCATGTCCGTGACGCCTGACATGGGGGCCAGGATCACGGGATCGTCAACGGTCACGGGGCCAACTTGGATGCCCATTTTTTATGCAGCTTTGCTCATTGATGCTATTTTGGGCTATTAGACCAATGCTGCACTGCAAAAGCAATTGTTTTGCACTGCACCATGCATCGGGCGACCCCGGCTCTAGGCGATCAGCACATCGGTGACGAACTTGACGCCCAGGTAGGCCAGCGAGAGCAGGACGTAGGCCAGCAGCACCAGCCGCGCCGCGCGCCGCCCACGCAGGCCCGAGCGGTGATGGGCGACCAGGAGGCCGATCACCAGGGCGACCGTGAGCAGCGACAAGAGGGTCTTGTGATCGGGCTTGAGCAACACGCCACGATCGAAGTGCTCGGTCGCCATGCCGGTGCACACGCCCAAGATCAGCACGATGAAGCACGTGACCAGGAGGCGCCATTGCAGACGGTCGCCGTCGGTCATCGCCGGCAGCAGGCGGCTGAGCGCGGTCGGATGCTTGCGCTTGAGCGCGCGCTCCTGAAGCAGCACGGCCAGCCCGGCGACTGCCGCGATGGTGAGCAGCGCGTAGGTGGCGATCGACAGCGCGATATGCAGCACCACCCACGCCGCCGGCGCCGCCGGTGCGAACGATGGCTCGGGCGGCTGGCCGAACGCGGTGGCGAGCGCGCCCAGCGCCAGCAGATAGGGCAGCAGCAGCGGTGCCAGCCGCACCGCAGTGCGGCTGGCGATCGCCAGCGCCGCGTACAACACCAGGCAGACCGCCACCGTCAGCCAGAGCGCGGCACCGAGCCCGGTGCGCCACGCGCCCTCCATCAGACCGAGCACGGTCAGCGTCGGCACGATCACGGCCAGCGCCAAGGTTGACCAGAACAGCCCGTCGGGCGCCGCCGCGCGCTGCACGGCGAAACACGCCGGCAGCAGCGCCGCCAGGGCCGACAGGTTCATCACCAGATGGCTCGGCATGGCGCGATCGTAGCAGTTTTGCGCGAGCGGCGCGCCCTACCCTTGCGCGGTCGGGCGCGCTAGTGTGCGCGCCGCCATGACGGGATCGATCTCGACGGTGGCGCTGATCGTCGCCGCCGGACGCGGGCGCCGGTTCGGCGAGGAGCTGCCGAAGCAGTACCAAACGCTGCTCGGCCGCCCCGTGCTGCGCCACACCGCCCAGGCCTTTCTCGATCACGCACAGATCGACGCGGTGCGGGTCGTCATCGGCGCCGACGACGCCGAGCTCTATCGCGCCGCGGTCGGCGACCTCGGCCTGCTGGCGCCGGTGACCGGCGGTGCCGAGCGCCAGGACTCGGTGCGCCTCGGGCTCGAGAGTCTCTTGGATCGCGCGCCCGAGATCGTGTTGATCCACGACGCCGCGCGTCCACTGGTCGACGCCGCGGTGATCGCGCGCGCCATCGCCGGGCTGGCCGCGCACGACGGCGCGATCGCCGCCGTGCCGGTGACCGACACGGTCAAGCGCACCGACGGCGCGACCATCGTCGACACCGTCGACCGTAGCCGGCTATGGCGCGCCCAAACTCCGCAAGCCTTCCGGTTTCATGCCATTCTCGACGCCCACCGGGCCGCGACCGGCAGCAACCTGTCCGACGACGCGGCGGTCGCCGAGCGCGCCGGCCTGCGCGTCGGCGTCACCCTGGGGGATGAGACCAACTTGAAGATCACGACTCCCGACGATTTGGTCCGCGCCGAGCGCCATTTGCGCGCGCGTCTTGGTGCGCCGCGCGTCGGCAACGGCTTCGACGTGCACCGTTTCGGGCCGGGCGATCACGTCATGCTGTGCGGCGTGCGCGTCGCGCACGACCACGGCCTGATCGGCCATTCCGACGCCGACGTCGGGCTGCACGCGCTGACCGATGCCATCCTGGGCGCGCTCGGCGACGGCGACATCGGCCAGCATTTCTCGCCCACCGATCCGCGCTGGCGCGGCGCCGACTCGAGCGTGTTCCTGCGCAACGCGGCCGAGCGTGTGGCGGCACGCGGCGGCGAGCTGGTGCACGTCGACGTGACCTTGATCTGCGAGCGCCCGAAGGTCGCGCCGCATCGCGCCGAGATGGTGGCGCGCATCGCCGAGATCCTCGGCATCCCGGCGACGCGAGTCTCGGTCAAGGCGACCACCACCGAGGGCCTTGGGTTCACCGGCCGCGCCGAGGGCATCGCCGGCCAGGCGACCGCGACCGTGCTGCTGGCGGACTGACGCGGTGCTGCGGTTGACCCCCCTGCCGCCCGGCTTGTCGTTCAGCAATCCGGCGGCATGGCTGTCGACCTGGTTCGGCGCCGGCCTGATGCCGATCGCGTCGGGCACCTGGGGCTCGGCGGCCGCCCTGCCCTTCGCTTATGTCCTCCTGGTCGCCGGCGGACCCGATGCCGGGCCCTATTGGCTCGGCGCGGCGGCCCTGGTCGTGTTCCTGATCGGCATCTGGTCGGCCGGCGTCTACTGCCGGTACGCCGGCGTCGGCGATCCCGGCGCCATCGTGATCGACGAGGTCGCGGCGCAGTGGCTGACCCTGACGGTGGCGCCGCCTCGGTTGTTGCCGTTCGTCCTCGGGTTCTTGCTGTTCCGCGTGTTCGACGTGCTGAAGCCGTGGCCCGCGAGCTGGGCCGACCGCTCGGTCAAGGGCGGCCTTGGCGTCATGCTCGACGATCTGTTTGCCGGCATCTATGCCGCGATCGTGCTCTGGGGAATCGAGCGATGGCTGTTGTAACCACGATTTTTCCGCCCGACCTGCTGGCTCACGCGACGTCGCTGCTCGCGCTTTGCCGGGGCGCGGGGTTGCATATCGTCACCGCCGAGTCATGCACCGGCGGATTGATCGCGGCGCTGCTCACCGAGATCCCGGGCTCGAGCGACGTTGTCGAGCGCGGCATGGTGGTCTACTCCAACGACGCCAAGACCGCGCAGCTCGGCGTGCCGGCGGCGCTGATCGCCGCTCACGGCGCGGTCAGCGAAGAGGTCGCGCGGGCGATGGCCGACGGCGCGCTGCGCCACGCCGCCGCCGAGCTGTCGATCGCGGTCACCGGGGTCGCCGGTCCGGGTGGCGGCACCGCGGCCAAGCCGGTCGGCCTGGTGCACCTCGCCAGCGCGCGCCAGGGGGGCGTGACGCGCCACGAGCGGCATGTCTTTGCCGGCGATCGCGCCGCGGTCCGCCTGGCCAGCGTGGTGAGCGCCTTGGCGATGCTGGAAGCCCAAGCGCGCGGTAGGTGACGGGCCGATCGATCCCGAGCCCGCCATCGCGCGCTATTCCTCGATTTCGTCGACCGCCAGATGGGCTGCCAGGATGTGGCCCCAGCTCATGCCCTCGACCCGCTCGACGACCTGGCGCGCGCGGGTCAGCAGGCGATCCTGATCCGGCTCCGAAGCAAGCTCGCTATAGGCCGCGATCAGGTCGTGAACCAGATCGAGCAGATTGGGCAGCTCCCCCTCGATGAAATCCAAGGCGACGCCCAGCCGGTCCTGCTCGACGCTGGTCGGGGCGTGCAGCTGGGCTTGGCGGATCGCGGTCGATGCGCTGTTCAAAATCTGTTGCATGTCTCACCACCGAGGGCTCGCAGGGCTGGACTACGCCCGGACGGGACGGCTTGCAACCTACAACGCACGAACCCGACGCTCGGCCGGATCGCCGCCCGCGGGGTCGGCCGTCGACGCTTTCAATTCGCTCGGGCGCGACCGATACTCGGCGGCGACCAAATAGGGTTCGGATCCCGAAGCAATGGCTGACGGCGACGAGGCGTTGCTGGCCGAAATCCTCGCGCGCAACCCCCGCGACGAGGCCGTCTATCGGCTGTGCGAACGGTTCATCGATCGTCACGACAATCAGAACGATTGGGCGCCGGACACCAACGGCGAGCACGTCCTGCTGCAGAAGATCCTGCCCAACTGCCGCATCGTGTTCGATGTCGGCAGCCATAAGGGCAGCTGGGCCGAAGCCGCCCTCATGGTCAATCCGCAGCTCGAGATCCACTGTTTCGAAGCCAGTGCCGAAACCTGTCGCTTGATGGTCGAGCGCACGCCGCCGTTGCGGGTGATCGCCAACGCCTTCGGCTTGGGTGCCGTTGCCGAGAGCCGCACCCTCTACGCGTTCGGCCCCGGCAACAACGCCAACTCGCTCTATCGACGCGCCGGCATCGAGCCCCGGGGGTTTCCGCCCCAGGGCATGACCGAGACGGTGACCATCGACACCGCCGACGCCTATTGCGCCCGGCAGGGCATCGCGGCGATCGACTACATGAAGATCGACACCGAAGGCCACGACTTGTTCGTGCTTCAGGGCGCGCGCGCACTGCTGAGCGCGACCAAGATCGGCGCGCTCCAATTCGAATATGGCGGCTGCAACCTCGACTCGCGCGTGCTGCTGCGCGACCTGTTCGAGTTTCTGGCGTCGGTCGGCTACGTACCTGCCAAGATCATGCCCAATCACGTCGCGATCATGCCGGTCTACGATTCCAGGCTGGACAACTTCCGCTTCCAGAATTGGCTCGCCGTGCCGCGCGCGACCGCCGAGGCGATGCTCGGTCGCGTCTGACCGTTCAGCCGCGTGCCGGCGTCGGCGCGCGGTGGCCGGCGGTACCGTAGAGCGCCCGGGCGCGCGCCTCGAAGGCCGACACCATTCGGCGCACCGCCTCGTGGAAGAGTACTTCGATCAACTTCTGCAGAACGCGGTTGCGGAACTCGAAATCGACGTAGAAATCGATCTCGCAGCCGCCGTCCGCGGTCGCCTCGAAGATCCAGTGGTTGTTGAGGTGCTTGAACGGCCCGTCCGAATACGCGACGTCGATGCGTTGCGATGGCGTGAGGTCGACCTTGGAGGTGAAACGCTCGCGCACCATGCGGAAACCGATCACGAGGTCGGCATGGATGGTCCTGCCCTCGCGGCGCCGCACGCGGGCCGCCAGGCACCACGGCAGGAACTCCGGGTAGCGCTCGACGTCGGCCACTAGGTTGAACAGCTGCTCGGGCGTGTATGGCAGGACGCGCCGCTCGGCGTGGGTCGGCATCGCGGCTAATGAGGGTGTGGCGTCCGCGAGCTTCGCCACACGCGCCGCGCGCAGAGCCCGGAAATCGTCGCCCGCATGATAGGACGAGCGAGTCAGCGGCGACGCCGAGACCTGCAGGAACCCCTTGGCGAGCGCGAAGGCGCGATAGCTCTCGAATTCCTCGGGGGTCACGAAGCGCTCGACCGCGGCATGCTTGGGCGTCGGCTGCAGGTATTGGCCGATGGTCAGAAAGTCGACGTCGGCGGTGCGCAGATCGTCCATGACCTGCAGGACCTCCTCGCGGCTCTCGCCGAGCCCGACCATGATGCCCGACTTGGTGAACAGCGACCGGTCGATGCGCTTCACCTGATCGAGCAGGCGCAACGAGTGAAAGTAGCGCGCGCCCGGCCGGATCGCGGCGTAGAGCCGCGGCACGGTCTCGAGATTGTGGTTGTAGACGTCGGGCTTGGCGCGCGCGACCGCCTCGATCGCACCCTCCTTGCGCAGGAAGTCGGGGGTCAGCACCTCGATCGTGGTGTCAGGGGCGGCGGCGCGGATCTCGCGGATGACCTGGACGAACTGCGCGGCGCCGCCGTCGTCGAGATCGTCGCGGTCGACCGACGTGACGACCACGTGGGTGAGCTTGAGCCCGGCGACCGCGCGCGCGACGTTGGCGGGCTCGTGCGGATCGAGCTTGTCGGGCAGTCCGGTGGCGACGTTGCAGAACGCGCAGGCGCGCGTGCACGTCGCGCCCAGGATCATCACCGTGGCGTGCCCCTTGGCCCAGCACTCGCCGATGTTCGGGCACGCCGCCTCCTCGCACACGGTGTGCAGGCTCAGATCGCGCATCAACTTGCGCGTGGCGTGATACTCGGCCGAGACCGGCGCCTTGACCCGGATCCAGTCGGGCTTGCGCTTGATCGGGTTGTCGGGCTTGCCGACTTTTTCCGGGTGGCGCGGCGTGGTCACGCCGGACGGCGTGCTCATCGGGGTTTTCCTCGCCGAAACAGCAACCTACATGTGGATGACGCGGCCGAACGCGTCAAGCACCGACTCGTGCATCATCTCCGACAGGGTCGGGTGCGGGAAGATCGTCTCCATCAGCTCGTGCTCGGTGGTCTCGAGGGTGCGCGCGATGGTGTAGCCCTGAATCAGCTCGGTGACCTCGGCGCCGATCATGTGGGCGCCCAGGAGCGCGCCGGTCTTGGCGTCGAACACGGTCTTGACCATGCCCTCGGGCTCGCCGAGCGCGATCGCCTTGCCGTTGCCGATGTAGGGAAATCGCCCGACCTTGACCTCGTACCCGGCCGCTTTGGCTTTCGCTTCGGTCAAGCCGACCGAGGCGACCTGAGGCATGCAGTAGGTGCAGCCGGGAACGTTATTGATATCAAGAGGTCGATTGTCGGTGTTGCCGGCGATGCGCTCGACGCACAGCACGCCCTCGTGGCTGGCCTTGTGCGCGAGCCACGGCGGCCCGACCAGATCGCCGATCGCGTAGACGCCGGGCTCGTCGGTGCGCAGGTAGGGATCGACCACGACGTGGGTGCGCTCGATCTTGACCTTGGTGCCCTCGAGCCCGAGCCCCTCGACGTTGCCGACGATGCCGATCGCGACGATCACGCGCTCGACCGTGATGTCCTGGGTCTTGCCGCCAGCCTCGATCTGCACCGTGACGGCATTGGCCGCTTTCTTGGCACCCTTCACGGTCGCGCCAGTGACGATCTTCATGCCCTGCTTCTCGAAGCTCTTGCGCGCGAACGACGAGATTTCCTCGTCCTCGACCGGCAGCACGCGGTCGAGCATCTCGACCACCGTCACGTCGGCACCCATGTTGCGGTAGAAGCTGGCGAACTCGATGCCGATGGCGCCCGAGCCGACGACCAGCAGCGATTTCGGAATCGCGTCGGGCACCATCGCCTCGCGATAGGCCCAGACCAGCTTGCCGTCGACCTCGAGCCCGGGCAGCGGGCGGGCGCGAGCGCCGGTCGCCAGCACGACGTGCGGCGCCGCGAGCTCGCCGGACGCGGCACCGTTCTTGGTCACCGTGAGCTTGCGATGCGGTCCGCTCATGCCGGCGAGCTTGGCCTCGCCCTCGATCACCGTGACCTTGTTCTTGCGCATCAGGAATTTGACGCCGTTCGAGAGCTGCGCCGCGACGGCGCGGCTGCGCGCGATCACCTTCTTGGCGTCGTAGCTGATGTCCTTCGCCGAGAAGCCATAGGCATCGAGATGGTGGAGCAGATGGTTGATCTCCGAGGTGCGCAGCAGCGCCTTGGTCGGGATGCAGCCCCAGTTCAGGCAGATGCCGCCCAGGCTTTCGCGCTCGACGATCGCCGTCTTCATGCCGAGCTGGCTCGCCCGGATCGCGGCGACGTAACCGCCGGGTCCGCTGCCGACCACGATCAGGTCGTAAACCGTCTCTGCCAAAAGTGACTCCCGGAAGAAGGGCGCCGACGACTACAGCATCATCGACAGCGGATCTTCGATCAGCTTCTTGAGCGCGCCCAGGAATTCGGCGCCGAGCGCGCCGTCGACCACGCGATGGTCGCAGGTCAGGGTCAGGCTCATCATGGTCTGGATGGCGAGCGCGCCGTCCTTGACCACCGGGCGCTGCTCGCCCGCGCCGACCGCGAGGATGCAGGACTGCGGCGGGTTGAGGATCGCGGTGAACTCGCGCATGCCGTACATGCCGAGGTTGGAGATCGAGAACGTGCCGCCCTGGAACTCCTCGGGTTTGAGCTTGTTCTCCTTCGCGCGCGCCGCCAGGTCCTTCATCTCGTTCGAGATGGTCGCCAGACCTTTCTGATCGGCGTGGCGGATGATCGGCGTGATCAGCCCACCGGGCAATGCCACCGCCACCGAAACATCGATCGACTTGAACATCAGCATGCCGTCGTCGGTCCACGCCGCGTTGACCGCCGGCTTCTTGCGCAGCGCCAACGCGGCCGCCTTGATGACGAAGTCGTTGACCGACAGCTTGAAGCCGTCCTTCTCGCCGCGCGTGTTGAGATCGGCGCGCACCTTCATGAGCGGATCGATGTGGCAGTCGACGGTCAGGAAGAAGTGCGGGATCTGCTGCGCCTCGCTCAGCCGGCGCGCGATCACCTTGCGCATGGTCGTGGCCGGGACCAGCTCGTGCGGCGGCAACCCGGCGTGGTCGACCGGCAGCGCCGGCGTCGGCGCGCGGGCGGCGGTCGGCGATGCGCTCGGCGTGGCGGGCTGCGGACGCGCCGGCGCGCGGCCGCCCTGCAGCGCCGCTTCGATGTCGGCCTTGACGATGCGGCCGTGCGGCCCGCTGCCGCTGAGCGTCTTGAGGTCGAGCCCGGCATTGGCGGCCATGCGCCGCGCGAGCGGACTGGCGAAGAGACGTTCGCCGTCGCCATGCGTTGCCGCGCCGGCACCGTTGCCCGCGCGCGCCGCCGCCGCCGGCTGCGGGGCCGGGGCGGCCGGTGCAGGACTGGGTGCTGCGGCGGCCTTGGGCGCGGGCGCCGGTGCGCCGCCGCCCTGCCCGGCCAGCACGCCCTCGTCGACCGCCTCGACCTCCATGGTCGCCTTGTCGGTCTCGATCTCGGCGATGACGTCGCCCGACGCGACCTTGTCGCCCTCCTTCTTGAGCCACTTGGCGACCGTGCCTTCGGTCATGGTCGGCGACAGCGCGGGCATTAGGATCTGGATCGGCATGGTGCGCTCCGTCAGGACCGATAGAGCACGGATTTGGCCGCGCGCACGATGTCGTCGGGCTGCGCCAGCGCCAGCTTCTCCAGGTTCGCCGCGTAGGGCAGCGGCACATCGGCGCCGGCGACGCGGGCCGGCGGCGCATCGAGATGGTCGAACGCCTTCTCCATGATCTGGGCGGCGATCTCGGACCCGATGCCGGCGAACGCCCAGCCTTCCTCGACCGTGACCAGGCGGTTGGTCTTCTCGACCGACCGCACGATCGTCTCGGTGTCGAGCGGGCGCAAGCTACGCAGATCGATCACCTCGGCGTCGATGCCCTCCTTGGCGAGGATCTCGGCGGCGGCGAGCGCGTGACGCACCGTGATGCTGAACGCCGTGATGGTGACGTCCTTGCCGGGGCGGGCGATGCGTGCGCGGCCGATCGGCACGATGTAGTCGGCATCCTCGGGCACGTCGAAGGTGGCGCCGTAGAGGATCTCGTGCTCGAGCATGATGACGGGATTGGGGTCGCGGATGGCCGCCTTGAGCAAGCCCTTGGCATCGGCGGCGCTGTAGGGCGCGATCACCTTGAGGCCGGGGCAATGGGCGTACCAGCTGGCGTAGCACTGGCTGTGCTGGGCGGCGACGCGCGACGCGGCGCCGTTGGGGCCGCGGAACACGATCGGGCAGCTCATCTGGCCGCCCGACATGTAGCGCGTCTTGGCCGCCGAGTTGATGATCTGGTCGATCGCCTGCATGGCGAAGTTGAAGGTCATGAACTCGACGATCGGCTTGAGCCCCATGAACGCGGCGCCGACACCGAGCCCCGAAAAGCCGTGCTCGGTGATCGGCGTGTCGACCACGCGGCGCGGACCGAACTCCTCGAGGAGCCCCTGGCTGACCTTGTAGGCGCCTTGATACTCGGCGACCTCCTCGCCCATCAGGAAGACGCGCTCGTCGCGGCGCATCTCTTCGGCCATGGCGTCGCGCAGCGCCTCGCGCACCGTCATCTTGCGGGTCGCGCCAACCGCCATCTCGGCGGCGACCGACTGCGGCTTGGGTGGCGCGACGGTCTTGGACGGGGCCGGCTTCTCGACCTGCGCCGCCGGCGCCGGGGCGCTGACGGGCGCGTGCTTGCCGTTGGTCGGAGACGGCTTGGCGGCTACCGCCCCACCGTTCTCCAACACCGCAATCGGCGTGTTGACCGCGACGTTCTCGGTGCCCTCTTGGACCAGGATCTTCTGCAGCACGCCCTCGTCGACCGCCTCGACCTCCATGGTCGCCTTGTCGGTCTCGATCTCGGCCAGCACGTCGCCCGAGGTGACTTGGTCGCCCTCCTTCTTCAACCACTTGGCGAGCTTGCCCTCGGTCATGGTCGGCGACAGCGCCGGCATCAGGATCTGGATCGTCATCGTCATGCCTCGGCCAGCACGTCGGTCCAGAGCTCCGAGGGATCGGGCTCGGGGCTGGCCTGGGCGAACTCGGCAGCGTCGGCGATGATGTCGCGGATCTCCTTGTCGAGGGCCTTCAGCTTGTTGTCGTCGGCCATGCCGCCGTCGGTCAGCAGCTGGCGAAC
This sequence comes from Pseudomonadota bacterium, assembly GCA_016195115.1. Lineage (GTDB taxonomy): Bacteria > Pseudomonadota > Alphaproteobacteria > Elsterales > Elsteraceae > JACQAI01. The sequence goes on along the minus strand of JACQAI010000094.1, from coordinate 4,918 downwards.
GTGGTCGATCGGATCGTGCTTGGTGCGCACCTCGGAGACCTCCTCCTTGGAGCGGTACTTGGCCGGATCCGACATCGAGTGGCCGCGATAGCGGTAGGTCATCATCTCGAGGATGTACGGCCCCTCGCCGGCCCGCGTGTGCCGCGTCGCCTTGAGGGCCGCCTCCTTGACCGCGACGACGTCCATGCCGTCGACCTGCATGCCCGGGATGCCATAGGGCTCGCCGCGCTTGTAGAGTTCGCCGCCGGCGGCGGCGCGCTGCACGCTGGTTCCCATCCCGTACTTGTTGTTCTCGATCACGTAGATCACCGGCAGCTTCCAGAGCGCGGCCATATTGAACGATTCCGCGACCTGCCCCTGGTTGACCGCGCCGTCGCCCAGGTAGGTCACAGAGACCAGCGGCTTCTGGTTGTAGCGATGGGCGAACGCAAGCCCCGTGCCGATCGGTACCTGGGCACCGACGATGCCGTGGCCGCCGTAGAAATGCTTGTCGCGGCTGAACATGTGCATCGAGCCGCCCTTGCCCCGGGAGTACCCGCCGCTGCGGCCGGTCAGCTCGGCCATCACGCCGCGCGGATCCATGCCGGTCGCCAGCATGTGGCCGTGGTCGCGGTAGCTCGTGACCACGGTGTCGCCCGGTTGCAGCGCCGCCTGCATGCCGACGACGACCGCCTCCTGGCCGATGTAGAGATGGCAGAAGCCGCCGATCAAACCCATGCCGTAGAGCTGGCCGGCGCGCTCCTCGAAGCGCCGGATCAACAGCATGGCGCGGTAGTGCTGCAGCAGTTCGTCGGCGGACGCCGCTGGGGCCGCGTCGGTCTTCGCCTTGCCCTTCGCCGAAGCCATGCGCGCTCCCGGGATTTCGATGAAGCGGGGGCCGCGCAGAAGGCGCACGGTTCCGCTTTCAACAACTAGCGCGGCCGCCGCCAAATGGCAAGCCAAACGCCCAAAGGCAATGTCTTGTTATCTCAGGGAAAATTACGATTCGGCGACGCCGGTCCGCAGCCTTTCATTCGCACCTGCGAATGGTCCGGTGCTAAGGCTGTGTGATTACAGGGATGGGGGCGTCGGAGCGCTGCAACATGATGGTGAGCTCGTCGCGCCGTCCGAGGTTGAGCATCAGGCGCACGCGCTCGTCGAGCATATCGGGATCGACGCCGTCGGGACGCAGCAAGGCGACCCGCCGCTCGATCAGCATGCGGTCGGCCTGGATGAGGTCGCGGCTGATCTCCGCCTTCTTGAGTTCCTGGGTCAGCCGGAGGTAGGCCAGCAGACCGCGATCGCCCTCGACCGCGTGATAGCCGAAATAGGCGACCAGCAACGCGCCCAACACCGGCACCAGGACGTGACGCGCCCGCCGCCGCAGGATGTAGCCGATCGACATGACGGCGAGTGGATCATGGGCCCGCGCGCGGCGTCAATCGAGCCACCCTCCAGGCCGACACCGCGAGAATGTTCCTGCAGCGAAACATCAACGAATTTAGCGGCTTGGCGTGTAATCTTGCCGCAGTACCGTGAGCCGGCTTGGCGACAACATGCCGCGCCGCCGCGCCGCCGCCGTGCATCCAGCCCGGCCGAATCCCGCCATCGATCAGCGCTGCTTGAACGCCGCTCGGCCGGGGTAGCGCGACGACGCCCCCAACTCCTCCTCGATGCGGATCAACTGATTGTACTTGGCGAGGCGATCGGAGCGCGACAGCGAGCCGGTCTTGATCTGGCCGGCGTTGGTCGCCACCGCGAGGTCGGCGATGATCGCGTCCTCGGTCTCGCCCGAGCGGTGCGACATCACGGTCGTGTAGCCGGCGCGGTGGGCGGTCTCGATGGCCTCGAGGGTTTCGCTCAAGGTGCCGATCTGGTTGACCTTGATGAGGATCGAGTTGGCCACGCCCTTGCCGATGCCCTCGCGCAGCCGCGCGGCATTGGTCACGAACAGATCGTCGCCGACCAGCTGGACGCGCGCGCCGATCGCGTCGGTCAGCGCCTTCCAGCCGGCCCAATCGTCCTCGGCCATGCCGTCCTCGATCGACACGATCGGGAACGCCTTGGTCAGGTCCGCGTAGAACCGCACCATGCCGGCCGCGTCGAGCGTGCGCTTCTCACCGGCGAGCACGTACTTCCCGTCGCGGTAGAACTCCGACGCCGCCGGATCGGGCGCCAGCGCGACCTCGACGCCGGGCTTGTAGCCGGCCGCCTCGATCGCCGCCATGATCGCCGTCAGCGCGGCCTCGGCGTTGGCGATGTCGGGCGCGAAGCCGCCTTCGTCGCCGACATTGGTCGACTTACCTTGCTTTTTGAGTTGCGCCTTGAGGGCCTGGAAGATCTCCGAGCCGATGCGCACCGCCTCGGCCAGCGACGCCGCGCCGACCGGCGCAATCATGAACTCTTGCAGATCGAGCGGGTTGTCGGCGTGCACGCCGCCGTTGAGCACGTTCATCAGCGGCACCGGCAGGGTGCGGGCGAACACGCCGCCGACATAGCGGTAGAGCGGCAGGTCGTAGTCGGCGGCGGCGGCGCGCGCGACCGCCAGGCTGACCCCGAGGATGGCGTTGGCACCGAGCCGGGCCTTGTTCGGCGTGCCGTCGAGCTCGATCATGGCACGGTCGAGCCCGAGCTGGTCTTCGGCGTCCATGCCCGACAACGCGTCGAAGATCTCGCCGTTGACCGCCTCGACGGCGCGCAGCACGCCCTTGCCGCCAAAGCGCGCCTTATCGCCGTCGCGCAGCTCGACCGCCTCATGGGCGCCGGTGCTGGCGCCCGACGGCACCGCCGCGCGGCCGATCACGCCGGTCTCGAGCACGACGTCGACCTCGACCGTGGGATTGCCGCGGCTGTCAAGAATCTCGCGGCCACGGATGTCGGATATCGCGGACATGCGAACCTCGTCTTCGTGAACCGGGATCAGGCGATCCCGAACGATGCGATCGGCGTGGCCTTGGCCAAGCGGTCGAACGCGATCAGGTTCTCGACCAGGGCCGGCAGCGCTTTGAGCGGCACCATGTTGGGGCCGTCGCTGGGCGCCCGATCGGGATCCTGATGGGTCTCCATGAACACCGCGGCGACACCGGCCGCAACCGCGCCGCGCGCCAGCACCGCCACGAACTGGCGCTGGCCGCCGCTCGATGTGCCCTGCCCGCCCGGCTGCTGCACCGAGTGGGTGGCGTCGAACACGATCGGACAGCCGGTTTCGGCCATGATCGGCAGCGCTCGGAGATCGGTCACCAAGGTGTTGTAGCCGAAGCTCGCGCCGCGCTCGCACAGCAGCACGTCGCGATTGCCGGCCTGCGCCATCTTGCGCACGACCTGCGCCATGTCCCACGGCGCCAGGAACTGGCCCTTCTTGATGTTGACCGGCCGCTGGGTCTTGGCGGCGGCGATCAGGAGGTCGGTCTGGCGGCTGAGGAAGGCCGGGATCTGCAGCACGTCGACGGCCTCCGCCGTCGGGCCGCATTGATCGGCCTCGTGGACGTCGGTCAGCACGGGGCAGCCCCAGCGCTCGCGCACCGCTGCCAGGATATCGAGGCCGTCCTTCATGCCGATGCCGCGCGGGCTGTCGATCGAGGTGCGGTTGGCCTTGTCGAACGAGCTCTTGTAGATCAACCCGATGCCGAGCCGGTCGGTGAGCTCGACCAGGGCATGGCTGGTCTCCAGCGCGTGATCGCGGCTCTCGATCGCACACGGACCGGCGATCAGCGCCAGCGGCAGGTCGTTGCCGACCGAGAGCTGGCCGATCTTGATGTGACGCGGCGGCGCCATCAGACCAGTCTAGCCTGAGTCAGCGCTGCGCCGATGAACGATGTGAACAGCGGGTGCGGATCGAACGGCTTGGACTTCAGCTCCGGGTGGAACTGCACGCCGACGAACCACGGGTGACCGGAGAGCTCGACGATCTCGGGCAGCTCGCCGTCGGGCGACATGCCGGAGAACACGAACCCGGCGCGCTCGAGCTCTGGCCGATAGGTAATGTTGACCTCGTAGCGGTGGCGGTGGCGTTCCGAGATCATCGGCGCGCCGTAGATCTGGCGCACGCGCGTGCCTTCGCCGAGCACGCAGGGATAGGCGCCGAGCCGCATCGAGCCGCCGAGGTCGGTCTCGGAATTGCGCCGCTCGACCGCATTGTCGCGCGTCCACTCGGTCATCAGTCCGATCACCGGATCGGCGCACGGACCGAATTCGGTCGAGCCGGCGCGAGGGATGTTGGCCAAATGCCGCGCGCCCTCGATCACCGCCATCTGCATGCCGAAGCAGATGCCGAAATAGGGAATGCGCTGCTCGCGGGCGAACTGCACCGCCGCGACCTTGCCCTCCGAGCCGCGTTCGCCGAAGCCGCCGGGCACCAGGATGCCGTGGACGGTCTCGAGCTTGTGGATCGGATCCTCGGACTCGAAGACCTCGCTGTCGACCCAGTTCAGCTTGACGCGCACGTTGTTGGCGATGCCGGCATGCGACAGCGCCTCGATCAGCGACTTGTAGCTGTCCATCAGATGGGTGTACTTGCCGACGATCGCGATAGTGACCTCGCCCTCGGGGCCGCGGACGCGCGCGACGATGTCGCGCCAGCGCTTGAGATCGGGCTCCGGTGTGTCGAGCCCGAAATGTCGACATACTTCGCGGTCGAAGCCCTCCTCGTGATAGGCGATCGGCACCTGGTAGATCGTGTCGACGTCGATCGCCGGAATCACGCGCTCGACCTGCAGATTGCAGAACAGCCCGATCTTGCGCCGCGCGTCGGGCGAGATCGGCCGGTCGCAGCGGCATAACAGGATGTCGGGCTGGATGCCGACCGACTGCAGCTCCTTGACCGAGTGCTGGGTCGGCTTGGTCTTGAGCTCGCCGGCCGAGGCGATGTGCGGCACCAGGGTCAGGTGGATGAACAGCGCACGCTCGCGGCCGAGCTCGTTGCCGAGCTGGCGGATCGCTT
>JACQAI010000708.1 GCA_016195115.1 Pseudomonadota bacterium | reverse complement strand
TCCGCGGTCGGCATGAGCATCCTGGAGCGCGGCGGCAACGCCTTCGACGCCGCGGCCGCCGCCGGCTACATGCTGCATGTCTGCGAGCCGCATCTGAACGGCCCGGGCGGCGATCTGCCGATCCTGCTCTACAGCACCCGCGAGGATAAGGTCCGCGTGGTGTGCGGCCAGGGCGTGACGCCGGGCGGCGCCACCATCGCGCACTATCGCGACAAGCTCGGGCTCGACCTGGTGCCCGGCACCGGGCTGCTTGCGACCTGCGTGCCCGGCATGTTCGACGGTTGGGCGACCCTGCTGCGCGACTACGGCACGATGTCGATCGCCGACGTGCTGGCGCCGGCGATCAGCTACGCCGAGAACGGCTGTCCCTTTGTCCCCCGAGTCGTCGAGACGATCAACAACGTGCGCGCCTTCTTCGAGGCCGAGTGGCCGACCTCGGCGGCGCAGTGGCTGCCCGGCGGCAAACTGCCGACCCCCGGCGGCCTGTTCCGCAACCCGGCGCTGGCCAAGACCTACGGCCGCGTCGCGCGCGAGGCGATGGCGAAGTCGGGCCGCGAGGCGCAGATCGACGCCGCGCGCGATCTTTGGTACCGCGGCTTCGTCGCCGAGGCGATCGACAAGTTCTGCCGCACCAACGAGCTGATGGACACCTCGGGCCGCCGCCATCGCGGCGTGCTCACCGGCGACGACATGGCGCGCTGGCACGCCACGGTCGAGGACCCGGTGTCGCTCGACTACGGCCGCTACACCGTCTTCAAGTGCGGACCGTGGACGCAGGGGCCCGTGTTCCTGCAGCAGCTCGCGCTGCTGCGCAACTTCGAGCTCGACGCCATGGATCCGGTCGGGCCGGACTTCGTCCACACCGTCGTCGAGTGCATGAAATTGGCCTTCGCCGACCGCGAGGGATTCTACGCCGATCCCAACTTCGTCGACGTGCCGCTCGAAGGATTGCTCTCCGCGGGCTACAACCGGAGCCGGGCCGAACTGGTGAGCGGCCGCGCGTCGCGCGAGCTGCGCGTCGGCACGGTCGGCAATCACGCCGGCTGGGTGCCGCCGACCGCGAGCGCGATGGTCGGCAAGCTGCCCGAGTTCGTCTCGGCGACCACGGGAGAACCCACGGTGCGGCGCGACGGCGTCACTGGCGGCGACACCTGCCACGTCGATGTGATCGACCGCTGGGGCAACATGGTCTCGGCGACGCCGAGCGGCGGCTGGCTGCAGAGCTCGCCAACGATTCCGGAGCTCGGCTTCTGCCTGGGCACGCGCATGCAGATGTTCTGGCTCGACGAGACCGCGCCGACCGCCCTGATGCCGACCCGGCGGCCGCGCTCGACCCTGTCGCCGAGCTTCGCCTATCGCGACGGCAAGCCCTACATGGCGTTCGGCACACCGGGCGGCGACCAGCAGGACCAGTGGTCGCTGACCTTCTTCGTGCGCCACGTCCATCACAACATGAACCTGCAGGAGGCCATCGACACGCCCGCCTTCACGTCGGAGCACTGGCCGAACTCGTTCTGGCCCCGCGCCGCCAAGCCCGCCCGCCTGCTGGTCGAGGGCCGCATGCCGAAGGCGACGGTCGCCGAGCTGCAGCGGCGCGGCCACGAGGTCGAGGTCGGCGGCGACTGGTCGCTCGGCCGGCTGTCGGCGGCGACCCGCGACGGCGACGTCTACAAGGCGGGCGCCAACCCGCGCGGCATGCAGGGCTACGCCGTCGGGCGGTAGTCTAACGTCGTCCGCGACTCTTTCCGCGGCACGAGCGGAATGGCTCGACGCATATCGCTGGCGTAGTCACTGTCGGCGCACTCGCCAGTCAGAAGGTCGAGGTGAAACGAGTACCACCGCTCGCTCACCGCCGAATAGCTACCGCTTCCGCGGCCTCGATCATGTGCCGAATGCGGACGAGATCGTCAGGCGGCATATTGGACGGCGGCGGAGCGGACCACATCACCGCGGAAGTGAACGCTAAGGTCCTGTGCCGTCCGAAGATCGACGCGCCTTCCTCCCAGCAGCGCCGACAACTCCTGTTCGATGCCCGCGAGGCCCAGCAAGCCAGGCGCTCGACCGGGCTCGAATTCGATCAAGAGATCGATATCGCTATCGGGTCGTGCCTTGCCCTTCAGGACGGAGCCGAACAAGGACAGGCGCCGGATGTGGCTGCGCTGGCACAACGCCGCGAGAGCCGCCGGGTCGGGGAATAGAGCCTCAGCCATGACGAATCATTCTTCCGCCCAGGTGGACCGGTCAAGCCGCATCGGCAGGGACCGGGAAACTGACGGTCACGATGGTGCCGAAGGCGCCGGAGACCTGCTGGCACGAGCCGCCGAGATATTTGGCCAAGAGCTCGACGATCGTCATGCCGAGATGGGCCCCGTCGCCCTCGGCCTCGGGCGGTGCGATGCCGACGCCGTCGTCGGTGACCGACAGCCGCAGCGCCGCCTCGGTACGCCGGAACGTCACCGTGATGTGGCCGGTGCGGCCGTCGGGGAAGGCGTGCTTGACCGCGTTGGTCACCACCTCGTTGACGATCAAGGCGAGCCGGATGCACTGGTCGGGTAGCAGGCTCAAGGGATCGGCGTCGACCGTGCACTCGATGCGGCCCTCGGCGAGATAGGCCGTGGCGATGCGCGCGATCAGCGCCTTCAGGTAAGTCGGCACGTCGACATAGGTGATGTCGGCGCGGCGGTACAAGAGATCGTGGACCAGCGAGATCGAGTGGACGCGATCGAGGCTGACCTCGAAGCCGCGGCGCGCCTGCGGGTCCTTGATCTTGCCGGCCTGCAGGCTGAGCAGGCTCGAGATCAGCTGCAGGTTGTTCTTGACCCGATGGTTGAGCTCCTGGAACAGCGTCTCCTTCTCGCCGACGGTGCGGCTCAATTTGTCGACCGTCTGCTCGAGGCTCTCGGTGCGCTGGCGCACCTTGATCTCGAGATCGCGCGTGGCGCGCCACAGCGCGGTGCGGAAGCGATCCTCGTTGCAGGCGCGCTGGTAGGCGACCCACGAGATCGCGACGAAGCCGAGCCAGGCGATCGCCAGGATGGCGAACTGCGGCAGCACCCGGCTCTGCCATTCCTCGAGCACGGCCTGCGGCGAGATGCCGACATTGACGTAGACTGGGTAGCTGCCGGCTTGGCGGTAGGCCTGCAGGCGCGGCTCGGGATCATACGGCGAGGCGTAGAGCGCGGTGCCGGTGCGGCTGGCCTGGATCATGGTGCGGAAGATCGGGTTCTTGCGCGCGCCGCGCAGATCGGCCGCCGGCAACGGCGGCTCGCGCAGCAGCAGCGACAGATCGGGCAGCACCAGCTCGATCACGGCGGCGTAGTCGGCGTCGAGATCGTGGAACAGCTGGTTGAAATAGTCGGCGCGCATCTCGATCGCGACCACGCCCTTGAAGGCGCCGCCGCGGCCGCTTTGGCGGCGCGACAGCACGAAGCTGACCTCGCCGCTGTCGGGATCGCGCGCCGGGTCGCCGACGAACAGCAGGTTCTCGGCGCTCTGATGCGCGACGAAGAACGCGCGCCCGGCGACCGTGGCGCGGTTGGTCGTCTCCGCCTCGGCGCGCACGCCGCCGTCCGGTCCGGTCGCCAGGATGTTGGCGATGTAGGGCAGCTGGGCGCGGCTCTCGGCGAGATGCGCCTGGAAGCGGGCGTCGTCGGCCGGATCGGCCCAGTCGACGCGCTGCTCGAGCAGCTGGGTCTGCATCAGCACCAGGTCGGCGGTTTCGATCAGGCGCGACACGTGCTCGGACAACAGCTTGGCGAGATCGACCGCGGAGCGCCGCGCGTCGCCCATGGCGCGCTCGCGATCGTGCCACGCGGCATACGCGATCAGCCCGAAGAACAGCGCCAGGAACAAGACCGTGAGCAGGAAGATGAGGCGCGCCGCGCCCGAGCG
>JACQAI010000707.1 GCA_016195115.1 Pseudomonadota bacterium | reverse complement strand
TAGATCGAGCCGAACAGCCCGATCAGGGTCAGGCACAGCGCCAGCATCACGGGCGTCTGGGCGAAGCCGGCGAGCGCGGTCGCGGCACCCATGCCGAGGAAGAACACCGCCATCATGTTGCGCCGGCTCCAGTGGTCGCCCAGCCAGCCCGACGGCAGCGAGCCGACCCCGAAGGCGATGAAGCCGCCGAGCGCCAGGCCGAGCAGCTCGCCGTACGACCAGCCGAAGCTGGCCGCCATGCCGAGCACCGCGGTCGGGAAGATCAGCATGAACATGTGATCGAGCACGTGCCCGATATTGATGAAGGCGATCACGCGCTGGGAATGGCTCATGGCGGTCCCTTTTTGGGGCGCTCGCGCCTGCCGGCCGCCGCGCCGCTCCTGACACCCTGGACAGCATAGTCCTGGCGGGCTCACGCTGTCCGGCCAGGTTTTATCGCGGATCGGCCATGGGACAGGCATCGCTCAGGAGCATCGACCCTCGGGACTACCAGCGGGTGCCACGGCCGGTCGCCGCCATGCCGAAGGAGTTCGCCGACGGCTTCGTCATCGCGCCGCACCGTCACGAGCGCGCCCAGCTGCTCTACGCCAGCACTGGCACGATGCGGGTGCTGACCGTCGACGGCAGCTGGATCGTGCCGCCGCTGCGCGGGCTGTGGATCCCGGCAGCGACCGAGCACGAGATCCGCATGTGCGGCGCGGTGGCGATGCGCACGCTCTATATCGAGCCGACGGCAGCGCCATGGCAGCCGCGCGCCTGCCAGGTCGTCGAGGTCTCTGCGCTGCTGCGCGAGCTGATCCTGGCGGCGATGGCCGAGCCGGTCGAGTACGAGCTCGACGGCCGCGCCGGGCAGGTCATGACCTTGCTGCTCGAGGAATTGCGCCGGGCGCCGACCGTGCCGCTCAACATTCCGATGCCGCGCGACCGTCGCCTGCTGACGCTGTGCCGCGCTCTGCTCGAGCGGCCGGAGGCCGACGACTCGCTCGAGGCCTGGGCCGAGCGCGTCCACGCCAGCCCGCGCACGCTGAGCCGCCTGTTCGTGCGCGAGACCGCCATGAGCTTCGCCGCCTGGCGTCAGCAGGTCCGGCTCGCCGAGGCGCTGTCGCGTCTGGCGCTCGGCCAGCCGGTCGGCGCGGTCGCCCAGGCGCTCGGCTATGCCAGCGCCAGCGCCTTCACGGCGATGTTCCGTCGCGCCCTCGGTGCGACGCCGCGCCGCTATCTTCAGCGCGCCGACCGCGGCACCCTGGCGCCCCCAGGGGACAGCAATTCGGACCAGGAATGAGGCACGCCGTGGCCGTGATCGCGAGACTCGTCGTTGGTATCGGCGTTGCCGTGGCCGCGCCCGCGGCGGCGCAGGACTATCCGAGCCGGCCGGTCCACGTGATCGTGCCGTTCGCCGCCGGCGGGCCGGCCGACGTCTACGCGCGCTATGTCGGCCAATACTTGTCGCAGGCGCTCAAGCAGTCGTTCGTCATCGAGGACCGGCCGGGCGCCGGCTCGATCATCGGCACCGACGCGGTCGCCAAGGCGGCGCCCGACGGCTACACGCTGCTGATGATGTCGAACACGCACACGACCAACGAGTCGCTGATCGCCAACAAGCCGTTCCAGCTGATGCGCGACTTCGTGCCGATTGCGCCCGTCAACAGCTCCGACCTCGTGATGGTCGTGCACCCGAGCGTCGCGGCACAAGACCTCAAGGCGTTCATCGCGCTCGCCAAGGCCAAGCCGGGCGCGCTCAACTACGCCTCGTCGGGCCCCGGCACGCCCTACCACCTGGCCGGCGAGCTCTTCAAGGCGATGAGCGGCACCGACATCATCCACGTGCCCTTCAAGACCAGCTCGGGCGCGCGCAACGATGTGATCGGCGGCCAGGTGCAGATGATGTTCGACGCCATCACGACCATGGCGCCCAACGTCCAGGCCGGCCAAGTGCGCGCGCTCGGCACTACCGGGGCCAAGCGCTCGAGCGTGCTGCCCGACGTGCCGACTGTCGCCGAAGCGGGTGTGCCCGGCTACCAGACGACGATCTGGATCGGCGTCATGGCGCCCGCCGGCACGCCGGCGCCGATCGTCCAGAAACTCAACGCCGAGATCGCCAAGGTCGTCGGTCTCGTCGAGGTCAAGGACGCCTGGGCCAAGCAGGGCGCCGAGCCGATGATCATGAGCCCGCCCGAGTTCGACAAATTCCTGCGCGCCGACATCGCCAAGTGGGCCGAGGTCGTGAAGATCTCCGGCGCCAAGGTCGACTGAGCGCGCGTCGGGGGCGCCGCGGTCGTCGGACTAACGAGTGCCCGCGCGGCCGACCTTGGCGTTCTCGCAACCGGGTCGCACGCTCGGGTCGGGATAGCCGGGCTGCCGGTCGCAACGGCCGATCAAGGGCGCTCGGTCCGTGGAGAACATCGCTTCGCGGTCCGCCGCGGTGCAGGCTGCGAGCCCGCCTGCGGCCAGCAGCGTGCCGATGATCAGCACGAGATATCCCACGCGCTTCCTCCCGGTCTTGCGCTCGGTGTACGACTGTGCGCGCCGCCGGTCGCCGGCGTCAACGCCGCGCCTCAGATCGCCGTATAGCCGCCGTCGACCAGCAGGTCGGCGCCGGTCATGAAGCTGGCGGCGTCGCTGGCGAGGAACAGCGCGGCGTTGGCGAGCTCGTGCGGCTGGCCGAGCCGGCCGAGCGGGTGTTTGGGACCCATCGCGGCGCGCGCCGCCTCCATGGTGCCGAAGCGCAGCGGCATGCGCCGCGTCTCGGTGGCGCCCGGCGACAGGGTGTTGACCCGGATGTTCTGCGCCGCATGGTCGATCGCCATCGCCTTGGCGAGATTGATCAGCGCGCCCTTGGTCGCGCAGTAGACCGCGCGCGCCGGCGCGCCGACCCGGCCCATCTGCGAGGCGATGTGGATGACGCTGCCGCCGCCCGAGCGCGCGATCACCGGGATCGCCCACTTGCTCATCAGGAAGGCGCCGCGCACGTTGACGGCGAACACGCGCTCCCAGTCGTCGACCGTGCAATCGACCACGGTCGCGGTCGGGTCGTCGGTCGCCGCACCGTTGACCAGGATGTGGAGCGCGCCGAACGCCGCCGCGGCGCGCTCGACGGCGGCGCGCGTGTCGGCCTCCGAAGTGACGTCGCAGGGGGCGGCCAGCGCGCCGTCGCCGCACCCAGCGGCGATCGCCTGGGCCTTCTGGGCGTCGATGTCGACGCAGGCGACGCGCGCGCCGGCGCCGGCAAAAGCCTCGGCGATGGCGCGCCCGATGCCGTTGCCCGCGCCGGTCACGATCGCGGCCTTGCCGGCCAGCGAGAAGGTGTCCTGATCCATGGCTGCCTCCACTCAGAAGCCGCGGGTGACGAGCAGCTTGACGACCAGCGCGTCGGACGCCGCGGTGAAACCATGGCCGATCCCGAGCTCGATGTCATACGGGTCGATCGCCCAGTCGACCACCGCGTAGCTGGTGTGCGACTGGCGGCCGAGCGGCTCGAAGTGGGGCACGGGCCCGAGTTCGCTGTAGTGCTCCAGGCCGATCGTCCACGCGTCCGACAGGGTGTAGGCGACGCGCCCGGCGGGGGCGAGCTCGGCCTGCATGCGGCGGCCGACCGGCACGTCGACGATCGGGTTGAGGATGAGCTCCCAGCGCCCGAGATGCAGCCCGAGGATCGGGCGGAACTCGGTGTTGACCCGCTCGGTCTGCCAGTGCCGGGCGCTGTAGCCGAGCTCGAAATTCAAGCCATAGAAGAAGGTGCGCTCCTTGGCGTGGGGCGTCACCACGAGCGCCCGCAGCTTGACGCCGTCGAGCAGGAGTTGGCCCTTGCGCGTCACGGTGTAGAGGAAGGGCGCGTAGGCGCCGAGCTCGAAGCCCTCGTCGACCCCGTAGGTGAACTCGGTGACGCCGTTGAGCGCGCGGTCGGGGCGCACCCCGCCCGCGAAGTCGGCCTGGCGGCGCCCGATCGCGGCGTAGTTGTTGTGCCAGGTCATGGCGAACTCGCCGGGCGTGGCGATTTCGCCGTTGTAGACCTGGATCTCGTCGGTCTGCGCGGCGGCCGGGCCGCCGTCGCCGGCCCACAGAACCAGCGCCACCAGGATCGGCTTGCGCATGTCCCCGCCGTGCCTCTCTTGCTGCTCTCTTGCTATAGCGCATGGCTGATACGCGCGCACCGCGCGTGGCGCGTGGCGGGACTTGGCAACCCGGCGATGCGGGGCCATCTGGTCTTGTGGGGTTGCCGGCATCGCCAAGTTTGGGAAGCCGGAGACCCCCGAGCAGCCGGGTAGGCGACGCGCTTCATCGTGAGGCGTTTCTGACCGGGGCACGGAGGGACGGACATGACGCCACGGCATCCCAGGGCGTGGATGTGGGCCGAGGCCTGCGACGTTCTCGAGCGGGCCGAGCGGCTGCATCGGCAATTCTTCCAACTCGAATCGGTGCACGGCGGCCAGCCGGCCTGGCAGCCCCCGGTCGACCTGTTCGAGACCGAGCGCGAGCTCCAGATCCTGGTGGCGCTACCGGGCGTCGAGCCCGAGCAGGTCCAGGTCGTGATCGACGGCGCCAGCCTGATCGTGGTCGGCGAGCGCCAAGTCCCTGCGCGCTCGCGCGGCGCCGCGATCCATCGCATCGAAATTCCTTATGGTCGCTTCGAGCGCCGCATCCAGCTGGCTGAGGGCCGCCGCTACGAGCTCGACCGACGCGAGCTCGCCAACGGCTGCCTGTTGCTGACCTTGCGTAAGCTGGGATGACCGCCATGATGACTGGAATTCAGACTCTCCGCGCCGCGCCCGACGACGTCGGCACCGGCGCTCCCCGAGCGGCCACGCAGTCCGACGCCCTGCCGGCGTTGCCGGCCGACGCGCTCATCATCGTGCCGACACGCAACATGGTGCTGTTCCCGGGCTTGGTGCTGCCGGTGACGATCGGGCGCGAGCGCTCGATCACGGCGGCCCAGGAGGCGGTGCGCACCGGTCAACCGGTCGGCCTGCTGCTGCAGCGCAATCCCGAGGCCGAGGAGCCGGGTGAGGCGGACCTGCATCGGATCGGGACCGTGGCCGCGGTTGTGCGCTATCTGACCGCGCCCGACGGCGCCCACCATATGATCTGCCAGGGCCAGCGGCGCTTCCGCGTGCTCGAGCATCTCGAGGGCTGGCCGTTCCTGGTCGCGCGCGTCGAGCCGATCGACGATGCCGAGGCGCTCGACACCGAGATCGAGGCGCGGCTCGACCTGTTGCGCCAGCGCGCGCTCGAGGTCGTGCAGCTGCTGCCCAACGTGCCGCAGGAGCTGGCGTCGGCGATCCAGGGCATGCGCTCGGCCGCGGCGCTGGCCGACCTCGTCGCAGGGTTCATGGACTTGAAGCCGGCCGAGAAGCAGACAGTGCTCGAGACCTTCGACGTCCGGGACCGGCTCGACAAGGTGCTGGCGCTGCTCGCCCACCGCATCGACGTCCTCAAGCTGTCGCGCCAGATCGGCGAGCAGACCCAGCAGTCGATGGACAGCCGCCAGCGCGAATATCTGCTGCGCGAGCAGCTCAAGACGATTCAAAAAGAGCTGGGCGAGGGCGACGACGCCAAGTCGGACGAGCTCGCCGAGCTGAAAAAGGCCATCGATAAGGCTGGCATGCCGGCCGAGGTCGAGACCCAGGCGCGCAAGGAGCTCGGCCGGCTCGAGCGCATGGGCGAGGCCTCGGGCGAATACCCGATGGTGCGCGCCTACCTCGATTGGCTGATCGCGTTGCCCTGGTCGGTGACCAGCGCCGAGCCGATCGACATCGCGCGCGCCCGCGCCATCCTCGACGAGGACCACTTCGGCCTCGAGAAGATCAAACGGCGCATCCTCGAGTTCCTCGCCGTGCGCAAGCTCAACCCGACCGGGCGCAGCCCGATCCTGTGCTTCGTCGGCCCGCCGGGCGTCGGCAAGACCTCGCTCGGCCAGTCGATCGCGCGCGCCACGGGGCGCAAGTTCGTGCGCGCCAGCCTGGGCGGCGTCCACGACGAGGCCGAGATCCGCGGCCACCGGCGCACCTACATCGGCGCGCTGCCGGGCAACGTGATTCAGTCGATCCGGAAAGCCGGAACGCGCGACGGCGTGTTCATGCTCGACGAGGTCGACAAGCTGGGCGCCGGCGGCTTCCACGGCGATCCGTCGTCGGCGCTGCTCGAGGTGCTCGACCCCGAGCAGAACGGCACCTTCCGCGACAACTACCTCGGCGTGCCGTTCGACTTGAGCCAGGTCATGTTCATCGCCACCGCCAACATGCTCGACACCATCCCGGGGCCGCTGCGTGATCGCATGGAGATCATCGAGCTGTCCGGTTACACCGAGCTCGAGAAGCTGCAGATCGCCCGGCGCTACCTGGTGCGTCGCCAGCACGAGGCCAACGGCCTCAGCGCCGAGCAGGTCACGGTGACCGACGCGGCGCTGGCCGAGATCATCCGCGGCTACACGCGCGAGGCCGGGGTGCGCTCGCTCGAGCGCGAGATCGGCTCGGTGTTCCGGCGCGCCGCCATGCGGATTGCCGAGGGCGTCGCCGCGCAGGTCGCGATCGACGTCGCCGCTCTGCCCGAGATCCTCGGGCCGCGGCCCTTCGAGGGCGAGATCGCGATGCGCACCAGCGTGCCCGGCGTCGCGACCGGGCTCGCCTGGACGCCGATGGGCGGCGACATCCTGTTCATCGAGGCGACGCGCATCCCGGGCAGCGGCCGCCTGATCCTGACCGGCCAGCTCGGCGACGTCATGAAGGAGAGCGCGCAGGCCGCGTTCAGCCTGGTCAAGTCGAAGGCGCGTGCGCTCAGTCTGGAGGACTCGACTCTTGAAAAGTCCGATATCCACGTCCACGTGCCGGCGGGTGCGATTCCGAAGGACGGGCCGAGTGCCGGTGTCGCGATGTTCGTCACGCTCGCGTCGCTGCTGACCGACCGCAAGGTGCGGAGCGACACCGCAATGACCGGCGAGATCAGCCTGCGCGGCCTGGTGCTGCCGGTCGGCGGCATCAAGGAGAAGGTCATCGCGGCGGTGCGTGCCGGCCTCAAGACCGTGATGCTCCCGGCGCGCAACCGCAAGGACTTCGAGGACATCCCCGAGGACGCGCGCAACCGCATCCGCTTCGTCTGGCTCGAGCACGTCGACGACGCGCTCGCCGCGGTGCTGACCGACCGCGACGATCCAGCGCCGCAACATGGCGACGCGCCCACCGCGCCGGCCATGGTGGCGCCGGAGCGCTGACGGGAATAACCCCTCCCCCGCGCGAAGCGTGGGGGAGGGGTTAATTGGTGAGCGCGTCCGCTGCGCGCCGGAAAAAATTTCTCCGATCATGACGCGGAGTTAAGGGAAACGTAGCACGATCTAGGCTATACTGCGGATCGGAGGCGCAGTGGGAGGTACGCCGACGGAACGGAGTCCCCCGCTGCCTGTTAGTGCTGGGATTTGAAGTCGGAGACGTGAATGGACGAGTTGGATCAGCTGGCCGAGCAGCCGAATCTCGACGTCAGACGCGCGATCAACACGTTGTCGCTCGAGTTTACCGTCGAAAACCGTAAAGGTTTCAAGAAGCTGCGCGAGAGTCTTCTGGAGGCATTGCGGGCCGACCAGGAATTGCATGAGCTCCAGATCAAGGTGCCGGGCCATGCCAAGTTGCTCGACGTCGCGGTCGATCCGCCCGAGGCGATCCAAGGCGGACTGCTCTATCGCGTCCATCTCGACTTCGCCGCCGGCGACGTCGACAAGGCGCTCATCGCCGAGATCGTCGAGGGCGACGTCGAGGCCGAGAAGCTCGCCGCGCGCTGACCGGGCGGCGCGGCGGCGGTCGGCGACCGGGTGAGCGCGTCGCCGCCGAGCCAGCGCGCGGTCATCGATCTGCTCGACGATCCCGCGACCCACGGCGCCGCCGTCGAGCGCGTCACCACGCACATCTCCGAGCTGTTCCTGGTCGGGGCGCGCGTCTACAAGCTGAAGCGCGCGGTACGCTTCCCCTATGTCGATTTTTCGTCGCTCGACCACCGGCGCAGCGCCTGCGCGGCCGAGGTCGCGATCAACCGGCGCACCGCGCCCGACCTCTACCTCGGCGTCGCCCCGATCGTGCGCGACGCCGCGGGGCGGCTGGCGCTGGGCGCCCACGCCGACCAGCCGATCGAGCCGACCGACGGCGCTGCGGTCGACTGGGTCGTGGTGATGCGCCGCTTCGACCAGACCCTGCTGTTCGACCGCATGGCCGCGCGCGGCGCCCTGACCGAGCCGCTGATCCAGGCGCTGACCGACCGCGTCGCGGCGTTTCATCGTGCCGCCGCGCCGCGTCCCGACGGCGGTGCCGCGCTCGGCGACGTCCTCGCCGCGAGCCTGACCGAGCTGACCGCGACGACCCTGCCGGCGACAGCGGTGGCGCGGGTCGCCGCGCGGGCGCGCGCCGTGCTCGGCGCCGTGGCCCCCGTGCTCGACCGGCGCGCCGCCGCCGGACGGGTGCGCCACTGTCACGGCGATCTGCACTTGCGCAATGTCTGCCTGATCGACGGCCAGCCGACCCTGTTCGACACCATCGAGTTCGACGACGCGCTGGCCGTGATCGACGTGCTCTACGACCTCGCCTTCCTGGTCATGGATCTGCTGCACGTCGGCCTGCCGGCATCGGCCAACCTGGCGGTCAACCGCTATCTCGAGCAGTGCGACGAGCTCGACGGCCTGCCGGCGTTCGGCCTGATGCTCGCCATGCGCGCGCTCGTGCGCGCCAAGATCGAGGCGGTGCGCGCCGCCGAGACGCCGGGCACCGCGCGTCCGGATCATGACGCCGAGGCCGCGCGGTTCCTCGCGCTCGCAGAGGCGTGTCTGGCCGTCGGCGTACCGCGCCTGGTCGCGCTCGGCGGGCTCTCCGGCTCCGGCAAATCCACGGTGGCGCGGCGCTTGGCGCCGCTGCTCGGCGGGGTGTTCGGCGCCGTCATCGTGCGCAGCGATGTGGCGCGCAAGCAGCTCGCGGGCGTGGCGCTCGAGACGCGGCTCGATGGCGCCGCCTACGGCGCCGAACAGGCGGCGCGCGTTTATGACGAGATGCGCCGGCGGGCCGCCCAAGCGCTCGCGGCCGGCTACCCGGTGGTGATCGACGCCGTCCACGCGCGCGCCGACGAGCGCGCCGCCGCCGCGGCGCTGGCGCAGCGCGCGGGCGTGCCGTTCAGCGGCCTGTGGCTCGACGTCCGGCCCGAGCGCCTGGTGGCGCGCGTCGCGGCACGCACCCGCGATGCCTCCGATGCCACCGCCGCGGTCGTCCGCGCGCAGCTCGACTACGACACCGGCCCGATCGAGTGGACCGTGATCGACGCCGCCGGCGAGCTCGATGAGACGGTCGCCGCCGCGCGCGCCGCGCTTCTTACCCGAACGGATTGAGGCGCTTGATCCAGGCGGTGCGGCGGTGGCGGCCGAGCTCGCGGTCGCGCGCGCTCTGGTCGACCATCCAGTTGAGCTGCAGCAGTCGGCGCGGCTCGCTGGCCGGCAGGTGGCCGTGGAACGAGCGCGCGCTGCGCTCGAACACGATCATGTTGCCGGCGATCGGCGGGATCTCGAGCACGTAGTCCTCGATGTCGTCGGCGCTGCGCAGCAGGCGCAGCCGGCCGCCGGCGTGCTCCCAACGCTGGTTGCAGTAGAGCAGCAGGGTGATGATCTTGGTCTCGCTGTCGGTGTGGATGCTGCCGTCGCGGTCGCGGCCCATGCCGCGCACCGTGACCATGGTCGGCCGGCCCGTCAGCGAAACGCCGAATTTTTGCTCGACCGCCCGACGCATCTCGGGCGATTCGAGCGCGGCGACCAGCGCCGCGAACGCCGGCCCGTGCGGCACGACGTCGATCGGGAAGCTGCCGGCCTTG
>JACQAI010000706.1 GCA_016195115.1 Pseudomonadota bacterium | reverse complement strand
TGCGCGCTCGGCGCGACCCGGGGCGCCGGCCGAGCCCGAGCCGGACCCGGCACCCGAGGGTGCGCCGACGCCGCGGCGGCGCACGCCGGCGTGGTGGCGGCGGCCCGGCATGGTCGCGTTGGGCAGCCTGGTGCTCGCGGTCGGCGCCGGCGCGGCAATCTGGATCGGCTTGGCGCAGCAAATTCAGAGCGCGGCGGTGCTCGACCCGCAGCCGGTGCAGGCCGGATTCCTGACCGTCATCCTGCTGTTCGGCGTGGCAGTGCTCGTCTGGGTGCAGCGCCGCGGCATCGCGGGGCTCCTGAAGTCGGCCCCGGTCCCGGCGGCGGTCGCGCCAGCGCCGCTCAGCGCCGCGGTCATCGAGGTGCCGCCGCCGGTCGCGCCGGCGCCGCCCAAGCCGCGACCGATGGCGCCCGGCGATGCCATGGTCGAGGTCCAGCAGAATCGCCTGCTGCGCTTCTTGCGCGACTGTCTGCTGCACAAGGACATGCGCGCGGCGTTCGCGTCCGACGGCAAGCTGACCGACCCGCACATCGTCCATGGCTGCCATCTCTTCATGCTCGGCGCCGCCGAGGTGTGTGTCACCGACACCTCGAGCGGCATCAGCGACCGCTCCCATCTCGTCCGGGTCATGAAAGCGCTGATGCGCGCGATCGGCTCGCCCGAGGACCGCGCCGAGGCCTTCGTCGGCGACCTCGAGCGCTTCCGCAAGAAGCCCGAGGAGCACACCATGATCCTGCTCGGACAGCTCGCGATGGATCACTATCTCGAGAACAACGAGGTGCCCGACGGCGCGCTCAGCAAGGCGATGACGCGCTGGGCGCTGCCGCGCAGCGACGCGTAGGGGGCAAGTCCCTCGCCAACCTCCCGGACCGTCATCTCGCGCGGCTGGGAAACGCGATCCGGGCCGGCCATAATCCTGTCTCCGACGGGGACTAGGATGGCGGCAACATCGCGACGACCGGGGGGCGAGCTGCGCAAGGGCTGGACCACCGGCGCCTGCGCCGCCGCTGCGGCGCGCGCGGCGTTCGAGGCGCTGCATACCGGGCGTTTCGCCGATCCCGTCACGATTCGCCTGCCGCGCGGCGAGCGCCCGAGCTTCGCCCTGGCGGCGCGCAACCTCGGGCCCGGCCGCGCCACCGCCGGTATCGTGAAGGACGCCGGCGACGATCCCGACGTCACCCACGGCGCGCTGATCCTCGCCATGGTCGAGAGCGCGCCCGCGGGCAGCGGCGTCGCATTCCGCGCCGGCGAGGGCGTCGGCACGGTGACGCGCCCCGGCCTCGCGCTCGCGGTCGGCGAGCCGGCGATCAATCCGGGCCCGCGCGCCATGATCGCCCAGGCGATCGCCGATGCCGCCGAGAGCCTGGGCGTCGCCGGCGATGCCGTCGTCACGATCGCGGTGCCGGGCGGCGTGCAGCTCGCCGAGAAAACCATGAACGCGCGGCTCGGCATCCTGGGCGGCCTGTCGATCCTGGGCACCACGGGCGTCGTCGTGCCGTATTCGTGCGCGTCGTGGATCCACAGTATCCATCGCGGCATCGACGTCGCGCGCGCCGCCGGGCGCGATCATCTCGCGGGTGCCACCGGGTCGACCTCGGAGGACGCGGTGCGCGCGCTGTACGGCTTGGACGAGGTCGCGCTGATCGACATGGGTGATTTCGTCGGCGCCATGCTCAAATATTTGCGCCGTCATCCGGTGCCGCGGCTGACCGTCGCGGGCGGCTTCGGCAAGCTCGCCAAGCTGGCGCAGGGCCATCTCGATCTGCATTCGGCGCGCAGCCGGGTCGACCTGCCGGCGCTCGCGACGCTCGCCCGCGAGCTCGGCGCCGACGCGGCGGTCGGGCGCGCGGCGAGCGCCGCCGAGCTGCTCGCGGCGAGCGGCGACGCCGGCGCGGCGCTGGTTGGGCGCGTGGCGACGCACGCGCGCGCCGTGGCGCTCGCGACCTTATCGGGTGGCATCGCGGTCGACGTCGCGATCTTCGACCGCGTCGGCGCGCTGATCGGCCATGCCGGTCCGTAAGCCGCACCACCTCCTCATCCTCGGCGGCACCGCCGAGGCGGCGGCGCTCGCGCAGGCGGCGCTCGAGGGCTTCGGCGATCGCATGGCGGTCACGACCTCGCTCGCCGGGCGCACCGAACAGCCGGGGCCGCTACCCGGCCAGGTGCGCATCGGTGGCTTCGGCGGCGTGCCCGGACTCAGGGATTTCCTCGCGGCCGAGCACGTCGATCTGATGATCGACGCCACCCACCCGTTCGCCGACCAGATCGCGCGCCACGCCCGCGAAGCCGCCGAGGCGGCCCAGATCCCCCGCCTGATGCTGATCCGGCCGCCGTGGCGGCGCCATGCGCTCGACCGCTGGATCGAGGTCGGCGACGTGCCGGGCGCCGCGGCGGTGCTGCCGCGCGTCGGCCGCCGCGTGTTCCTGACCCTGGGCGCCAGCGAGCTCGACGCGTTCGCGGCCCAGACCGATCGGTTCTTTCTGGTGCGCCTGATCGATCCGCCGCGCGCGCCGCTGGGCTTCGCCGATCACGAGATCGTGCTTGGCCGCGGCCCGTTCACGGTCGCGGGCGAGCGCCAGCTGATGCGCCGCCACGCCATCGACGTGCTGGTCGCCAAGGCGAGCGGCGGTGCCGCGACCGAAGCCAAGGTGATCGCCGCGCGCGAGCTGTCGATCCCGATCGTGATGGTGCGCCGGCCGCTGCCCGAGCGCGGCGAGCGTGCCGACTCGGTTGAGGCGGCGCTGGTCTGGATCCGCCGCCGCCTGGCCCTGCTCGACCGCCAGCTCCGCACGGTTTCGACCGAAAGCTGATCCGGCTAGAGTGCGCGTCCCGTCTGACGAGGCGCGAGAGCCAGTATGACCGAGCACGTCAATTCCCTGGGCCAGCCGATCGGCTTTTCGGTTGCCGGCTGGCAAGCCCGGCCGTGGCCGGCGCGCAGCGTCATGCAGGGGCGCTTCTGCCGGCTCGAGCCGCTCGATCCGGGACGCCATTGCGCAAGCTTGTTCGAGGCGTTCCAGCTTGACCGCGAGGGTCGCAACTGGACCTACCTGCCGGTGGGTCCCTTTGCCACCTTGCCCGACTTCCGCGCCTGGGCCGAGCCGGTCAGCGTCGGCGACGATCCGATCTTTTTCACTGTCGTCGACGCCAAGACGGAGCGCCCGGTCGGCTACGCGAGCTACCTGCGCATCGACGCCAAGAGCGGCGTCATCGAGGTCGGCTCCATCAACTACACGCCGCTGCTGCAGCGCACGCCGGCGGCGACCGAGGCGATGTACCTGATGATGCGCAACGTGTTCGACACGCTGGGCTACCGCCGCTACGAGTGGAAGTGCAACTCCCTGAACGCGCCGTCGCGCGCCGCCGCGGTCCGGCTCGGTTTCACCTTCGAGGGCATTTTCCGCCAGGCTTGGGTGGTCAAGGGCCGAAACCGCGACACCGCGTGGTACTCGATCCTCGACAGCGAGTGGCCGGCCCAGAAGGCCGCCTTCGAACGCTGGCTCGCGCCGGCGAACTTCGATGCCAACGGTAACCAGCGCGAGAGCCTGGCGGCGCTCACCAAGATGCGCTCGCCGTAGGGCTCACTCCCGCGGCCGCAGCACGTGGCTGTGGGCCGGGTCGTAGAGCGCGCTGTCGCGGAACTCGGTCGCGCCGAGCACGCGGCCGACCAGGATCAGGGCGGTGCGCGTGAAGCCCGCGGCCTTGACCCGGTCCCGGATGGTCGCGAGCGTGCCGCGCAGGATCTGCTGATCGGGCCAGCTCACGCGATAGGCGACGACCGCCGGGCAGTCGGCGCCGTAGATCGGCGTCAACGTGCGGACGATCGCGGCGAGATTGGCGACCGACAGATGGATCGCCAGGGTGGCGCGACTGGCGGCGAGCGTCGCGAGGTCCTCGCCCGGCGGC
>JACQAI010000705.1 GCA_016195115.1 Pseudomonadota bacterium | reverse complement strand
GACCGCTGGATTGCTTCGTCGCTGCGCTCCTCGCAATGACGATCGAGTATGATAGTCCAACCTTACCGGGAGGGGGCCATGGCCCAACAGACCAACTTCGCCGCCGACGCGGGGCGCATTGCCGACCTGCAGCGCGACATCCGGTCGGGCGCGCTGACCGCCAGTGCGCTGGTCGAGCGCTATCTGGCGCGCATCGACGCGGTCGATCCTGCCGTGCAGGCCTGGCGCGTGGTGTTGCGCGACAGCGCGCGCGCGGAGGCCGCGGCGCTCGATCGCGAGGCCAAGGCAAGCCGGTGGCGCGGACCGCTGCACGGCATCCCGGTCGGCATCAAGGATGTCATCGACGTCGCCGGCGTGCAGACCTTGGCGAACAGCAAGTCGCGCGCCGGCATCGCGCCGGCGACCGCCGATGCCGACATCGTCGCGCTGTTGCGCTCGGCCGGCGCCGTCATCCTCGGCAAGACCCACACCACCGAGTTCGCCTTCTTCGATCCCTCGCCGGCGTGCAACCCGCACAACATCGGCCACACGCCCGGCGGCTCGTCGAGCGGCTCGGGTGCCGCGGTCGGTGCCGGCATGGTGCCGCTGGCGCTCGGCACCCAGACGGTGGCGTCGGTCAACCGCCCGGCGGCCTATTGCGGCGTCGCGGCGTTCAAGCCGAGCACGCAATCGAATTGCACCCACGGCATCACGCCGCTGGCGCCGACCTTCGACACGGTCGGCTTCTATGGCGCGACGGTACCCGACGCGGTGGCACTCTACGACGCGGTGGCCGCGGCGTTCACCGCGGCGTTCGACGGCACCGCACCGTCGAGCATCATCCAGCTCGACGATCCGGCGCTGACCGATTGCGACGCCGCGATCCTCGAGCGCATCGCCGCCGCGGCGCGGATCCTTGCCGACGCGGGCTATAGCGTGCGCAAGACGGCATCGCCCGAGCCGTGGGCGGCGCTGTTCGAGACCCAGACCCGGGTGATGCGCTACGAGGCGGCGCGGATCTATCGGCCGCTGCGCGACGCCGCGATCGGCGCCAAGCTGCGCGAGATGATCGACGACGGGCTTCGCGTGTCAGACGCGACCTATCGCGACGACCGTCGGCACCTCGCCGCGGCGCGCGCCGAATTCTGGGCGGCGCTCCCCGATGCCGCGATCCTCTTCCCCGCTGCCCCGGCGACCGCGCCGGCCGGTCTCGCGTCGACCGGCGACCCCCGCTACATCTCGCCGTGGACCGCGCTCGGCGGCGCCATCGTCACCCAGCCGCTCGGGTTGCATGCCAACGGCCTGCCGATCGGCATGCTGGTGTGCGGCCGCCCCGGCAACGATCGGGCGCTCGCGCGCACCGCGATGGCGCTCGGCGAGACCCTGGCACGCGCGACAAAGCTTTAGCCAAACGCGCCGCAGCTCGCATAGGCTCGACGCAACGTCCCATCAAATCGAGACGGAGGAAATCCATGAAGCGCCGGTCGATCCTGATCGCGCTCGCCCTGGCGGGTGTCGTCCTGTCGGCACCCGCGCGCGCCCAAGGCGCCGCGAAGCTGTGCGACGCGCCGAAGCAGATGGCAGGCTTCAAGACCTGCGCCGACGTCGCCAAAGCCGAAGCCGAGGGCGAGATCATCGTCTACTCGACCGATCCCGAGCGCGGCCAGGCGATGATCATGGACGCGTTCCACCAGCTATTCCCGAAGATCAACACCAAGTACCTCCGCCTGCAAGCCGGCGCGCTCTACGCCAAGGTGACCTCGGAGCGCCAGGCGCGCACCTACACGGTCGACGCGCTGCAGATTTCCGATGTCGGCATGGTGCTCGATTTCCAGAAGAAGGGCGGCTACGTGCAGTACGTCTCGCCCGAGATGGCCGCCTACAAGGCGGACTACAAAAGCCAGCCCGAAGGCTATTGGACCTGGGGCGCGATCATCATGGCGGGCCTCGCCTACAACACGTCGGTCACGCCCGCCGACCAGGCGCCGAAGAGCTGGGAGGACGCGCTCGACCCGAAATGGGCCGACGCGATCAGCGTCAAGGTCTCCAACTCGGGCCTGCAGCACGAGACGTGGTACGAGCTGAAGCGCGTGCTCGGTCCCGACTACTTCCCGAAGCTCGCCAGCCAGAAGCCGCGCGCCTTCGACAGCTACGTCCAGCAATTCGACCGGCTGGTCAACCGCCAGGACAAGCTGGTCCACACGGCGCAGTACTCGGGCTATCTCGAGTTCAAGGCCAAGGGCGCGCCGATCGCGTTCGTCAACCCGGCGGCCGGATTGCCGGCCGGTCCCGAAACCTGGGGCCTCGTCAGCAATGCACCGCATCCAGCCGCGGCGCAGCTGTTCATGGACTGGCTCTTGTCGGTACCTGGTCAGAAGGCGATCAGCGCCGCGCTGTTTCTCCATTCGCCGCGCAGCGACGTGCCGCCGCCGGCCGGCGGCGTCCTGATCAGCGAGCTCAAGCTGCTGTTCCCGGCCGATTGGCAGGACTTCTTGACCAGCCGCCCGGCGTTCGTCCGCGAATGGGATAAGCTGGCCGGCGTTCGTTGATGGCGGCAATCGCCGACGCCGCAGCACCGCCCGCCTTGCGCCGGCTCTGGGCGCGTGTCGCCAGCGTCCAGGGCCTCATCTCATTGCTGGTTCTCGTCGTCTGCGGTGCGCTGGTGCTCTACCCCGTCGCGTTCCTGATCGAGGAATCGCTCAACGTCGGCGACCCGCAGGACTTTCCGCCGGAGCAGTTCGGCCTCGACAACTACGCGACGCTCTTCGAGGACGCGCACATCATCTACAACACCGCGTGGGTCGCGGTGCTCGCCACGGCGATGGCGGTGGTCTTCGGCTTCGTGATCGCCTGGATCCTGACCCGCACCAACGTGCCGTGGCGCGGCCCGCTCGAGCGCCTGATGGAGCTGCCCTTCTATTTGACGCCGCTGGTCGGCGCGCTGGCCTGGGGCGTGCTCGCCAGCCCCAAGACCGGCTTCCTCAACCAGCTCTGGCATCTGCTCGGCAGCCAGGACGACCTGTTCGACATCTACTCGCCGTTCGGGGTCGCCTGGGTGATGGCGCTGTTCGAAGGCACGGTCGCGTTCGTCATGATCGCGGCGGCGATGAAGTCGATGGACCCGAGCCTCGAGGAGAGCTCGCGAGTGCTCGGCGCCGGCAAGCTGCGCACCATGCTCAAGGTCACGTTGCCCCTTGTTGCGCCAGGTGTCCTTGGCGCCACCGTGTTCGTGTTCGCCGAGATGCTTGGCGCCTTCGCGGCCGCGCTGGTGCTCGGCCTGCCCGGGCGCTTCTTCGTGATCACCACGGCAATCTGGACGGCGACCACGAGCTTCCCACCCGACTACGGCCGCGCCGCCGCGATGGGCATCGCTTTGTTTGCCGTTATGTTTCTCACTTTGACGGTCTACCGCCTGGTCGTCGGCAAAGGCAGCTACGCGACGATCACGGGCAAGGCGTTCCGGCCGCGCACCATGAACATGGGACGGTGGCGCTGGGCGCTGTTCGCCCTGTGCTGTGCCTACGTCGCGGTCGCGGTGGTGCTGCCGCTCGGCGCCCTGATCCTGATCTCGTTCCAGAAGTTCGCCACCGTGATCGTCTCCGAGATGCAATTCACCACGGCGAGCTACGAGACCGCGCTCGGCTTCGACTCGTTGCGCCTCGCATTGCTCAATAGCTTGTTCCTCGGCCTCGGCGTCGCGACCATCGGCGCCTTCGTCATGGTCGTCGTGGTCTGGATCATCTATCGCTCGAACGCGCCCGGCCGAGGCTGGATCGAATACGTCGTGATGTTCCCGCAGGCGGTGCCGCGCACGGTGTTCGGCTTGGCGCTGCTGTGGGCCTGGCTCAACATTCCGGTGCCGATCTACGGCAACTTGTGGCTGCTGGCGCTGGCCTATTTCACCGTGCTGCTGCCGCTCGGCGTGCGCACACTCGCCGGAGTCGTGGTCCAGATCGACCGCAGCCTCGAGGAGTGCGCGCGCGTGTGCGGCGCATCGTGGCTGCATCAGCTCCGCACCGTCACCTTGCCGCTGCTCAAGCCCGGCATCCTCGCGGCCTGGCTGCTGCTCTTCATGGCGAGCGTGCGCGAGCTCGGCGTCTCGGTGTTCCTGATGGGGCCGAACGCCCGCGTGATTGCGCCGTCGATCGCCGCCTCGTGGCAGAGCTCGAGCTCGGAGCTGACCGCGGCGCTGGCGATGATCCAGACCGTCACGGTGCTGATCGCGCTCCTGATCCTGTTCCGCGCCGCGCGCAGCGTCACGGGCGAGCTGAGATGACCGCGCACGCCGGCGAGCCGCGCATCGAGATCGTCGATCTGGTCGTGCGCTACGGCGACACGACCGCCGTGGATGGCATCAGCTTCTCAGTGGCGCGCGGCGAGCACGTCACCCTGCTCGGACCGTCGGGCTGTGGCAAGACCACGACCCTGCGCGCGATCGCCGGGCTCGAGCAGCCGAGCGCGGGCACCATCCGGATCGACGGCAAGGCGATGTACGCCTCGGCCGAGGGCCGCGACGTCCCGGCGGAGAAACGCGGCATTTCGATGGTGTTCCAGTCCTACGCGGTGTGGCCGCACATGACCGTGTTCGACAACGTCGCTTACGGCCTGAGGGTGCGCAAGCTTGCCGCCGCCGAGGTCAAGCAGAAGGTCGCGCGCGCGCTCGAGTTGGTGCAGATGCCCGACTACGGCGACCGCCCGGCCTCGAAGCTGTCCGGCGGCCAGCAGCAGCGCGTCGCGCTGGCGCGCGCGATCGCGTTCTCGCCGACCGTGATCTTATTCGACGAGCCCTTGAGCAACCTCGACGCCAAGCTGCGCGCCGAGATGCGCGTCGAGCTGCGCGAGCTGCAGCGCCGGCTCCACATCACCTCGGTCTACGTCACCCACGACCAGGAGGAGGCGCTGGCGATCTCCGACCGCGTCATCGTCATGAACGTCGGCGGCATCGAGCAGATCGGCACGCCCGACCAGATCTACAACCGGCCGAAGAGCCGCTTCGTCGCCGACTTCGTCGGCTCGGCCAACCTGATCGCCGGGCGCGTCAGCGGACCGGCCGGCTCCAATGGCGCAATCCGCTTCGAGACCACCGGCGGCATCGTGCTCGCGGCCTCGGCGCCGCACGTGCCGCGCGGCGACGAGACCACGGTCGCGGTGCGCACCGCCTACATCGAGCTCGTCGCGGGCACGCCCGGTATGAATTTGGCGCCGGCCGCGCCGGGCGGCCGCCCGAACGCGGTCGCCGGCAGCATCCGGCGGCGCATGTTCCACGGCGACTTCGTGCAGTACATCGTCGACTGGCCGCCCGGCCAGCTGATCGTGCGCCGGCCGCCGACGGACCTGCTCGAGGAGGGCGCCGCGGTCGCGATCTCGTTCGCGCCCGAGCACTGCGTGCTGCTGGAGGGTTGAGGGAGGCCACGATGGAAGCCGATTACGTCATCGTCGGCGCGGGCTCGGCGGGTTGCGTGCTGGCCAACCGGCTGAGCGAGGATGCCGGGGTGCGCGTGGCACTGCTCGAGGCCGGCGGGCCGGATCGCCATCCGTATATCCACATTCCCGCCGGCTTCATGAAGCTGCTCGACCACCCGACCATCACGTGGGGCTATCGCACCGAAGCCGATCCCGACACCAACGACCGGGCGATGATCTATCCGCGCGGCCGCGGCCTCGGCGGCTCGAGCCAGATCAACGGCCTCGCCTACGTGCGCAGCCAACCCGAGGACTTCGACCACTGGGCGCAGCTCGGCAACCGCGGCTGGTCCTATGACGACGTGCTGCCGCATTTCAAGCGTTCGGAGTCGTGGGTCGGCGGCGAGGACGCGGTGCGCGGCGGCAGCGGCCCGCTGCGCGTGTCCCGCCAGGTCGAGACGCCGGTGCTGTGCGAGGCGCTGATCGAGGCCGGCGGCCAGATCGGGCTCGAGCGCCGCGAGGACATCAACAGCCGCCATCCCGGCGGCATCGGCTACGTCCAGATGACGCGCCGCGGCCGCTTCCGTGCCAGCACGGGGCGGGCCTATCTCGCCCCGGCCGCCAAGCGGCCGAACCTGCAAGTCGTCGTGCATGCCCAGGCGCGCCGCATCCTGTTCGACGGCAAGCGCGCGACCGGCGTCGAGTTCGCACGCGGCAATGCGGTGGAGCGCATCACCGCGCGCCGTGCCGTCATCCTGGCGAGCGGCGCGGTCGGCTCGCCGCATCTCCTGCAGGTCTCGGGCGTCGGCGCGCCCGACCATCTCGGCGGCATCGGCGTGCCGGTGCATCACGCGCTGCCCGGCGTCGGCCAGAACCTCAACGACCATTACCTCGCGCGCGTCAGCTATCGGGTGGTCGGCGCGTCGACCGCCAACGAGCGCTCGCAGGGCCTGGCGCTGGTGCGCGAGGTGCTGCGCTACGCGATCTCCGGCGGCGGTATCCTGGCGTTCAGCGCCTCGCTGGTGCACGCCTACGCCAAGGTCCTGGAGGAATCCGCGACCACCGACATGCAGCTCGCGTTCGCGCCCGGCAGCTTCAAGGACGGCCAGATCGGCAAGCTCGACGCGTTCCCCGGCATCAGCGGCGGCGGCTGGCAGATGCGCCCGCTCAGCCGCGGCACCTTGCTGGCGCGCTCGGCCGACCCGCTCGAGGCGCCGGCGATCCGCCCGCGTTTCCTCAGCCATCCGACCGACTGCCGCGCCATCGTCGAAGGCCTGAAGCTGCTGCGCCGCATCTTCGCCGCGCCGGCGATCGCGCACTATCTCGGCGCCGAGATCCTGCCGAGGGCCGAGCTGCAGACCGACGACGAGCTGCTCGACTACGCGCGGCGCAACGGCTCGACCGTCTATCACACCTCGGGCACGTGCAAGATGGGTCAAGACCCGCTAGCCGTGGTCGATGAGCGCCTGCGCGTCCACGGGCTCGACGGCCTGCGCGTGATCGACGCCTCGATCATGCCGGCCGTAACCTCGACCAACACCAACTCGGCCGTGATCATGAGCGCCGAGAAGGCCTCCGACATGATCAAGGCCGACGCCGCCTAATTCGCTCTCCCAACGCGGGGAGAGGGACAG
>JACQAI010000732.1 GCA_016195115.1 Pseudomonadota bacterium | reverse complement strand
CGACCCGCCACGGCGTCACCACGGCGGTGATGGGCAATTGCGGCGTCGGCTTCGCGCCGGTCAAGCGCGAGCACCGCGACGCGCTGCTCGACCTGATGGAGGGTGTCGAGGACATCCCCGGCATCACGCTGACCGAGGGCCTGACCTGGGCGTGGGAGAGCTTCCCGCAGTTCATGGACGAGCTCGGGCGCATGAACCGCACCATGGACATCGGCGCGCAGCTGCCGCACCACCCGCTGCGCGTCTACGTCATGGGCGAGCGCGCGATCCGCCGCGAGCCCGCCACATCCGACGACATCGCGGCGATGAACCGGCTGACCGAGGAGGCGATCCGCGCCGGCGCGTTCGGCTTCACGACCTCGCGCACCAACTCGCACAAGACCACCAAGGGCGACTTCGTGCCCGGACGCAACGCCGAGGTCCGCGAGCTGATGGGCATCGGGCGCGCGCTGGG
Organism: Pseudomonadota bacterium; assembly: GCA_016195115.1. Classification (GTDB taxonomy): domain Bacteria; phylum Pseudomonadota; class Alphaproteobacteria; order Elsterales; family Elsteraceae; genus JACQAI01. Next base: position 5,778 of record JACQAI010000732.1, on the reverse strand, counting down.
GCGCGTGGGCGCTGGCGCCTTCGGTATGAACAGCGATTTCGACGACGAGGTCGGCGAGTTCGAGTGGATCACCGAGCTCGCCAAGGAGACCGGCCGGCCGGTGTGGTTCCTGCTGACCGACCGCTACAAGGACCCAGGGCGCTGGCGCCGCATCCTCGACGGCGTGCGCAAGGCGCGCGCCGACGGTGCGGTGGTCGCCGCCCAGGTCGCCGGCCGCCCGGTCGGCGTCATCCTCGGCGTCGCGACCTCGCTCAACCCGTTCTCGATCCGGCCGAGCTACCGCGCGCTCGACACGCTCGAGCCGGCGGCGCGCCTCGAGCGCATGCGCGATCCGGAACTGCGCGCGCGCCTGCTCTCCGAGGCGCCGATGGACAGCGAACTCGCCAAGCTGTCGCAGAACCGGCTGTTCATCACGACGCGGTGGGACCGCATGTTCGTGATGGGCAATCCGCCCGACTACGAACCGAGCCCGGAGTCGAGCGTCGCGTCGATCGCGGCGCGCACCGGCCGCACTCCCGAGGAGGTCGCCTACGACTATCTGACCGAGGGGCTCGACCGCTTCCTGTTCTTCCCGGTGACCAACTACGTCGAGAGCGATCTCAAGATCTGCCACGACATGCTGCTCGATCCCATGACCTTCCTGGGCTTGAGCGACGGCGGCGCGCACTACGCCTCGATCAGCGATGCTTCGGTGCCGAGCTTCATGCTCAGCCACTGGGGCCGCGACCGCAAACGCGGGCCGCGCTTGGCGCTTGAGCGCCTCGTCCAGATGCAGACCAGCGAGACCGCCGACTTCTTCGGCTTCCACGACCGCGGCCGGCTCAAGCCCGGCCTGCGCGCCGACGTCAACCTGATCGACTTCGAGGCGCTCAGGCTCCATCCGCCCGAGATCATCGCCGACCTGCCAGCGGGTGGCCGCCGCCTGGTCCAGCGGGTCGACGGCTACCGCGCCACCCTGTGCGCCGGCACGCCGACCTTCGAGGGCGGCGCGCACACCGGGGCGCTGCCCGGCCGCCTGGTGCGCGCCGGCACCTAGCCCGGCGGCCGGCGAGCGTGCTGGTCGTGTCACGGAACCATCACGGTTCTGCGCTAGGAAGAAGCGGCGCTGCGGTCGCATGCGCGCGCAGATCAGGAAACGTGCGAGGGGTTCGACGATGATGAGACACTGGCTGGCTGCAGGTTTGATGGTGGTCGGGCTGACCGCCGCGAGCGTGCAGGCGCAAACCATCTATCCACTCGACCGCGCCGAGATCCTGGCTGGCTCACGCTTCGACTTCAAGGTCGAGTTCCCCGGCGCGCCGAGCCGCGGCGTCGTCACGGTGACGATCAACGGCCGCGAGGCCGCCGCCGTGCTTGGCCGCTCGGCGACCTACGTCGAGCGCGAGGACGGCCAGGACTACGCCGCCTACACCGTGCGCGGCGGTGCCATCACGGCGCCCGGGCGCTATGTCGCCGAGGCGCGCGACGGCACGCGCTCGGCGCGCGTCGTCTGGGAGGTCTTCGGCACGCCGGCGCGGCGCGCCAAGAACGTCATCCTGTTCATCGGCGACGGCATGAGCGTCGCCCACCGCACGGCTGCGCGCATACTGTCCAAGGGCCTGGTCGAGGGCCGCTACGGCGGCGAGCTGGCGATCGACGACATGCCGCACATGGCGCTGATCTCGACCTCGGGCACCGACTCGGTGGTGACCGACAGCGCGAACTCGATGGGTGCTTATACGACGGGCCACAAGTCGTGCAACAACGCGCTCGGCGTCTATTGCGCCCGCAACAAGCATTTTCTCGACCATCCCAAGGTCGAGACCCTCGGGGAGCTGGCCAAGCGCAAGGGCCTGGCGGTCGGCGTCGTGACCAACACCGAGATCGAGGACGCGACGCCGGGCGGCATGGTGGCGCATACCCGCCTGCGCTGGGAGTTCAACGATATCGTCGCGATGTTCTACGCGGTCAAGCCGGAGGTCATCCTGGGCGGCGGCTCGGTCAATTTCTGGCCCAAGTCGACCGCGGGCTCCAAGCGCACCGACGAGATCAACTACGTGCAGAAATTCGAGGCCGACGGCTATCGCCACATCACGACCCTCACCGAGCTCAAGGCGGCAGTCGCCGGCGGCGCGTCCCGCCTGCTCGGCCTGTTCAACACTGGCAACATCGACGGCGCACTCGACCGGCGCGTGCTCAAGAAGGGCTCGGTCGACAAGTTCCCCGATCAGCCGGACTTGGTCGATCAGACGCGCGCCGCGCTGGCGGTGCTGTCGAAGGCGCCGAACGGCTTCGTCCTGATGGTGGAATCCGGCCGCATCGACAAGTACACCCACTCGCTCGACTGGGAGCGTGCGGCCTACGACACCATCATGCTCGACAACGCCGTCAAGCTGGCCAAGGAATTTGCCGGCACGCGCGGCGACACGCTCATCATCGTGGTGCCCGACCACGCCCATCCGGTGTCGATCGTCGGCACCTACGACGACGAGCGGCCGGGCGACACCTTGCGGAGCAAGCTCGGCACCTACGCGGCTTCGAAATTCCCGAACTACCCGCCGGCGGACGCCGAGGGCTATCCGCCCTCGATCGACGTGTCGCGCCGCATCGCATTCGTGTACGGCGCCACGCCCGACTATTGCGAGACCGGCCGGCCGCACCTCGACGGCGAGAACAGGCCGACGGCGAAGGGCGCGGACGCCAACACCTTCGTCGCCAACGAGAAGAACTGCGTGCCGGGCGCGGCGCGGCGCCCCGGCAACCTGCCGATCAGCTCCGCCGCCGGCGTGCACGCCGCCGACGACGTCATCCTGACGGCGATGGGCCCGGGCGCCGAGCTGTTCCGCGGCCGGCTCGACAACACGCGGGTGTTCCGCGTCATCACCACGGCGCTGGGCTTCGGCAGGTAGGCGCGGCTACTCGGCGGCCTTGGCGCCGACCTTGCCGGCGAAGCGCTGCTCCATGGCGCGACGCACATTGGCGGCGTCGCTTTCCGGCATCTCGACGTCGGCCCAGCGCACTGTGGCACCGGCGGCGATTGGTTGCGTCAGCTTGACCTTGTGAGCGAGGCCGATCGGCAGCGCGCCGTCGGCCAGGCTGCGCGCCGCCGGCGCGAGCTTGCCCCACACCGTGTAGCCGCCCTCGCCATCGAGCATCTCGCCGGCCTTCAGCGGCCGCTTGGCGACCGCGACGACGTCGCCGCGGAAGTCGCGCGTCTGGCCGATCGGCTCGCGGCGCAGCGCCGCCGACAGGATCGACATCGCGAGCTCGAGCCCGATCAGGTGATAGGGCTTGTACATCGCGGCGTAACGTCCGGTTGCGTCGGTCTTGAGGCCGTACTGCGCGAAGCACGCGGCGGCGTAGTCGTTGGGCGCCTCGAGCACGACGTAGACGCCCCAGCGCAGGTCGCGGAACACCGGCCGGCCGTCGCGCTCGAGCGACGACACGACCTCGACCATGCCGGGGCGCTCGAGAACGCCGCCGGCGCTCGTCTGGCGCAGCACGTGGGGCAGGTCGTCGACGCCGCACGGCGGAAAGCTCAACCCGGCCGCTGGGACCTCAAGTTCGCAGGCGTTGGCGATCGCCGCCATCTCGATCGCCGACTTGGTGCCGTCGAGGAACGAGTTGAACATCTGCGGGTTCATGCCGGCGCGCTTGGCCGCGTCGGCGGTCAGCCCGTAGTGACCCCAGACATCGTCGGGCGTGACGGTGTGGTAGAGCGGCAGGTACTTGGTGCCCTTGCCCGCGCAGACCACGGAGAAGCCGCAGGCGCGCGCCCAGTCGACCAGCTCCGAGGTCAGCGCCGGCTGGTCGCCGTAGGCCATCGAGTACACGACCCCGGCCTCGCGCGCCTCCTCGGCGAGCAGCGGCCCGGCGAGCACGTCGGCTTCGACGTTGACCATGACGATGTGCTTGCGCGCGGCGATCGCGGCGCGGGCGTGGGCGATGCCGGCGGCCGGCGCGCCGGTCGCCTCGACCACGACCTCGACGTCAGGGTGGCCGCAGGCGGCGCGGCCGTCGGCGATGAACGTCGTACGCTCGACGCGCTTGTCGTCCCAGCCGACGGTGCGGCAGGCGGCGCGCGCGCGCTCGGGATCGAGATCGGCGATCACCGCGATCTCGAGCCCCGGCGTGGTCGGGATCTGCGACAGCAGCATCGAGCCGAATTTCCCCGCGCCGATCAGGCCGACCCGCACCGGCTTGCCTTTTGCCGCGCGCGCTTGCAGCAGGCGATAGAGGCTCATGTCGTGGGTCCTGTTCCTCGGAGGTCGGTGCGCGCTCGAACGCCCGGTTTAGGAGATATGGGGATGGCAGGGGGATAGAGGGGTGGCGCGCGAAGCGCAGTAACCAACTCGGCGATCACGTCCACCCCATCAGATTGTCCGCCCCTCCATCCCCCTGCCATCCCCACATCCCCTAAAAAGGGCTGCCGCGCCAAGGCGCGGCGTCTGGCGCTTCACTCTGCCGCGGTTTTGTAGCGCCGCGCGTATTGCAGCAACGCGTCGTCGGCGACCGGCACGATCGGCGTGAAGTCGCGGTGCGCGATCCAGTCCGGCCGCGTCGGCTTGCGGATGTGGTTCGAGACCGCGCACAAGGTCAGATAGACGATGATGCGGCCATAGGGCGTGATGTTGGCGGTCGAGCCGTGCACCAGGTTGCCGTGGAACAGCAGCACGCCGCCCGGCTTGCCGGTCGGCGCGACGATGCCGCCTTCATCGGCCAAGCGCTTGACGGTCTCGTGGTCGAGCGTCCACAGCGGATAGGACGTCGTGGTGGTGTCGTGACCCGCCGCCAAGGTGCCTTGCTTGTGGCTCCTCGGGATGAACATCAGGGGACCGTTGATCGGCAGCACCTCGTCGAGGAATACCGAGATATTCATCGCCCGCGGCTCGGGCATGCCGTCGTCGCGCGCCCAGGTGCCGTAGTCCTGGTGCCACTGCCACAGCTCGCCGTCGAACGGCGCCTTGGCGTTGATCTTGAACTGGTGCATGTAGAGCTGCTCGCCGAACAGCTGCTCGACGGGCGCGATCAGGCGCGGATGCGCGCCGAGCAGACGAAACGCCTGGTTGTAGGTGTGCGCGGCGAACGCGGTGCGCGGCGCGCCGGATTTCTCGCGCCAGACCTCCTGGCGGTCCGACTGGTAGATGCGCTCGGCTTCGGCGCGCAGCACCGCGACTTCGTCGGCCGCGAAGCAGTCGGGCAGGAACAGATAGCCCTGCTCGTCGAACGCCTTCAGCTGGGTCGGGGTGAGCGTCATGGCGCGGTCCTCCGTCGCGCCGCAGCCTGCCCCCGGCGCTCCCCGCGGGTCAAGCGCCGGACGGCCGCCGCGGGCGCATGGTCAGCACGTTGGGCGCGCGTTCGGCCGCGCGGCGCAGCGCGTCGTCGAGCGCCGCCGACAGCGCCTGCAAGCGGAACGGCTTCTTGAGCAGGCGCAGTCCGGCCAGGCGCGCGTCGTCCGGCGTGAAGTCGGCATAGCCGGTGGCGATCACCACGGCGAGTCCCGGCCGCACCGTCTCGAGCGCGCGCATGAGCTCGAGCCCGGTCATCCCCGGCATCGCGTAGTCGATCAGGGCGAGATCGACCGCCAGCCCGCCCTCGACCAGCGCCAGCGCAGCGCGCCCGCTCGCCGCCTCGGCGGTGTCGTAGCCGAGCGTCTCCAGATAGGCGACCGCGACGTCGCGCACGTCGTCCTGATCGTCGACCACGAGCACGCGGCCGCGGCCGCGCTGCGCTGCGGCGTCCGCCGGCGCCGGCGCGCCGGCGGCGCCGAGCCCAAGCGCGCGCGGCAGGAACAGGCTG
>JACQAI010000731.1 GCA_016195115.1 Pseudomonadota bacterium | reverse complement strand
TCGAGCGGCACCGGCGCCGCGGTCGCCGCCGGGCTGATCCTGGGCGGCACCGGCTCGGACACCGGCGGCTCGATCCGCGGCCCGGCGGCGCTGTGCGGCATCGCCGGCATCAAGCCGACCTACGGCCTGTGCAGCCGCGCCGGCGTGCTGCCGCTGGCGTTCTCGCTCGACCACACCGGACCGATGGCCTGGACGGTCGAGGACTGCGCCATCCTCTTGCAGGCGATGGCCGGCTACGACGCCACCGACCCCGCGAGCGCCGACCGGCCGGTGCCGGATTTCCGCGCCGAGCTGGGCAAGGGAGCGAAAGGTCTCCGCATCGGCGTCGTGCGCCACTTCCACGAGACCGACCATCGGGTGAGCGACGCCACCCTAGCCGGCATCGAGGGCGCGCTCGACGTCTTCAAGAAATCGGGGGCGAGCGTGCGCGACGTCACCCTGACGCCGCTCGCGCACTGGCACGGCTGCAACTTCCTGATCCTCGTGGTCGAGGCGTTCGCGATCCACGAGCATTGGATGAAGACGCAGTTCACCGACTACGGCGAGCTGCTGCGCGATCGCATGGCGCTCGGCGCGTTCGTCAGCGGGCCCGACTACATGCAGGCCTTGAGACGTCGGCGTGAACTATGCGTCGAGATGGAGGCCGCGATGGCCGATCTCGATATCCTGATCACGGCGTCGCAGCCGGGCGAGGCGCCGCGCATCGACTCGATCGGCAAGTGGGTCAACTTCGAGAAGCCCGGCTTCACCTCGACCTTCAACCTGACCGGCTACCCGGCGATGTCGGTGTGCACCGGCTTCGGGGTCGGCGGCCTGCCGGTGTCGATGCAGCTGGTCGCCAAGCCGTTCCAGGAGCCGACCCTGTTCCGCGCCGGGCACGCCTACGAGCAGGCGATGCCGTGGCGCCAGCGTCGGCCCGAGCTCGCACTCAAGGCGGCGGCATGACCCGCTAAAGGTCAGTCGCCCAGTGCCGACTTTCGCGAGCCGCGAAAGTCGGCACAAGACTTAGAGACCGGTACTTGCGCGGAGCGCAAGTACCGCACGGGAGGGAACTGTTGTCGCTGCGCTGCGGCGCGCCGCCATGGCGCGTCGTCGGCGCACGGTCCCAACCCGTGGAGGTGTCATGACCCAGTCCCCCATCGTCCAACGTCTGGCCGCCGTCGGCATCGCCGCGCTGCTCGCGACGCCCGCCGGCGCCCAGACCCTGCGCATCGCCATGACGGCGGCCGACATCCCGACCACCACCGGGGTGCCGAACAACGGCTTCGAGGGTTATCGCTTCATGGGCTATCCGCCCTATGACGCGCTGGTGAACTGGGATTTCACCCAGACGGACAAGCCCGCCGAGATCAAGGGCGGCCTGTTCACCGAATGGCGGGTCGACGAAAAGGATCCGCTGCGCTGGCTCTTCACGGTGCGCGACGGCGTCGTGTTCCACGACGGCTCCGCTTTCAACGCCGATGCCGTGGTCTGGAACCTGCAGCGCCTCTACGACGACAAGTCGCCGCAATACGATCCGCAGGGTGCCGCGATCGTGCGCGCGGCGGTGTCGGTGCTCGACAAGTGGGAGAAGGTCGACGCGCACACGGTCGCGATCTCGACCAAGACGCCGTTCAGCTTCTTCCCCTATATGCTCACCCGCATCTTGATGGCCAGCCCGACGCAATGGGAGAAGGTCGGCAAGAGCTGGGGCGAGTTCGCCAAGCAGCCCTCGGGCACCGGGCCGTTCAAGATCACCAAGGTGGTCGCGGCCCAGCAGGTCGAGATGGAGCGCAACGACGCCTATTGGGACAAGGCGCGCATCCCCAAAGTGCAGAAATTGGTCCTGCGTCCGATGGCCGAGGCGACCACGCGCTTGGCCGCGCTGCGTTCGGGCCAGGTCGATTGGATCGAGGTGCCGCCGCCCGACTCGATCGAGTCGCTCAAGGCGGCCGGCTTCCAGATCAGCCTCAAGCCCTACCCGCACACCTGGCCCTACGTGCTGCGCATGACCGAGGGATCGCCATTCCAGGACAAGCGGGTGCGTCAGGCGCTCAACTACGCGCTCGATCGCGAGGGCATCGTCAAGCTGATCGCCGGCACGGCGCGGCCCGCGGGCGGCCTCTACGCGCCCGAGAGCCCGATCTTCGGCAACCCGACCGAGCGCTACACCTACAACCCGGAGAAGGCCAAGGCGCTGCTCAAGGAGGCCGGCTTCGGACCCGACAAACCGGTCAAGGCGAAGATCATGATCTCGACCTCGGGCTCGGGCCAGATGCTGCCGTTGCCGATGAACGAGACCATCCAGCAGCAGGTCAAGCCGCTCGGCTTCGACCTCGAGTTCGACGTCGTCGAGTGGGGCGCCATGCTGGTCGCCGTGCGCGGCGGGCCGGCGTCAGCGCAGTCCCACGGCGTCGACGGCATGAACATCAGCCTGAGCTGGGTCGATCCCGCGACCATGTTCCGCTACTACCACTCGTCCAGCTACGCGCCGGGCAACTTCAACTGGGGGCACTGGAGCACGCCCAAGGTCGACCAGCTGCTCAACGACGCGCTGGCGACCTTCGACCCGGCGCAGCAGACCAAGCTGCTCGCCGAGGCGCACAGCCTGATCGTCGACGACGCCGCCTGGCTGTTCATCGTCCACGACCTCAACCCGCGCGCGCTGTCGCCCAAGGTCAAGGGCTTCAACCCGGCGCAAAGCTGGTTCCAGGACCTGACCCAGGTGACCGTGCAGTAGCTCGAGTAGCCGACCGGCGCGGTGGGCCGATTGCCCGCCGCTGCCGTTCGTAATATTCCTGGTGGGCTGTTCGAGC
>JACQAI010000075.1 GCA_016195115.1 Pseudomonadota bacterium | reverse complement strand
GGCGACACCTGGTCGCGTTCGCGCCGCACGCCGGCGAACCGCACCGGCTGCTGGACCAACGGGATCTCGCCCAGGATCGCGTGGCGCCCCTGGGTCAGCACGCCGCGCGCCTGGACATGGCCGCTCGCCAGCAGCTGGTCGAACGACCAGACCGGCGCGCTCGGCACGCCGGCGTCGCGCAGCGCCTGCAGCGCCGCTTCGGTCGTGCGCGCCGCCGCCCAGTCGGCGATCAGGCCGCGCAGCGCGCTCTCGTTGGCGTTGCGCGCGACGTTGTCGGCGAAGCGCGGATCGGCGGTCAGCTCGGGGCGGCCGATCGCGCGGCCGATATTGCGCACGATCGCGTCGGAGAAGCCGACCAGGACGATCTCGCCGTCCTCGGTCGCGAAACTGTCGACCGGATAGGTCTCGGGATGGCGGTTGCCGACGCGGCCGCGGCTCTCGCCGGTGAACAGCCGGCGGCTGAGCCCGGTCAGCAGCATCGCGAACACCGAGTCGAGCATCGCGACCTCGAGGCGACGGCCTTTGCCGGTGCGCGCGCGCTCGACCAGGGCGGCCAGAATGCCCCACGACGCGAACATGCCGGTGCAGACGTCCGCCAGGCTCTCGCCGACCGCGGTCGCCGGGCCGTCCTTTTGTCCCGTCACGCTCATCAGCCCGCTCATCGCCTGGATCACCAGGTCGAACGCGGGCAGCTGCGCCAGCGCGCCGTCCTGACCGAAGCCCGAGATGCTGGCGCAGATCAGGCGCGGGTTGGCGGCGCACAGCGTGTCGGGCGCCAGGCCGAGCCGCTGCATGACGCCGGGGCGGAAGTTCTCGACCAGCACGTCGCTGATCGCGGCCAGGCGGCGCACGATGTCGATCCCCTCCGGGGTCTTGAGATCGACCGTGACGCTCTGCTTGCCGCGGTTGAGCAGCGCGAAATAGGTGCTCTCGCCCTGCACGTGAGGCGCAAAGTGCCGACCTTCCTCGCCGAAGCCCGGCATCTCGATCTTGATCACCTCGGCGCCGAGGTCGGCCAGCATGGCGGTGCAGTACGGCCCCGACATCACCCGCGTCAGATCGAGGATCCGGACGCCGTCGAGCAGATTGGGTGCGGCGTCGTTCATCGCGGTTCGTCCAGACATAACACGAGCTTGCCGCTGCTGCGCCGCTCCGCCAGATCGGCCAGCGCCTGCGGCAGGCTCGCGAGTCCTCCGCGGCGCTCGACATGCGGCCGGATCGCACCGGCGGCGAGCATCGCGACCAGCTTCGCCTGGATGGCCGCAAGCATGTCGCCGTCGCTGTCATGGCTCCAGTTGACGCCGATGGCCGCGGCGCGCTTCAGCAGCAGGCGGTTGGCGGGCAGTGCCGGGATTTCGCCCGACGCGAAGCCGACGATCAGCAGCCGGCCGTCGCCGGCGCCGTGCGCGGCGGCGAGTGCGCGTTTGTCAGCCGCGCCGGCCGTGGCGATCACGCGCGCGCCCAGGTGGCGGCCGAGCTGCACGGCCGCCAGCCCGACGGCGCCGGCAGCGGCGTGGACCAGCAGGGTCTCGCCGCCACGCAAGCGCCCGCACGGCTCGAGCGCGACCAGCGCGGTGACGTAGCTGACCGGCAGGGCCACCGCGGTTGCGAGATCGCTACCGTCGGGCAGCGCGATCGCCATCGCGTCGGAGACCACCGCCTGCTCCGCGAAGCCGCCCCACATGACCTTGCTGGCGATCGCCTGGCCGAGGTGCAGGGTGCTGCCCTCCCCGACCGCCGCGACAATGCCGGCAACCTCCTGCCCCGGCGTGAACGGCCGCGGCGGCCGCACCTGGTACTTGTCCTCGAGCATCAGGAGATCGGAAAAGTTCAGCGCCGCCGCCCGCACCGCAATGACCGCCTCGCGCGGACCCGGCACTGGGCGCGGGCAGTCCTCGAGCGCGAGCCGCGCGACGCCATCGCCGGACGAGCGCCACGCCCGCATGGTGTCAGCCGCCATCGCTCCATCGCCCCTTCGGAAACGGCCGCGGCCGATCCACGCAGCCATCGACCGTAGCGCGCGCGTTCGGCCTCGCCCATGCGCTGCAGCTATAGGACATCGTCCCACAACATGGAAGGTACGCGTCACCGAGACGCGCGTCCGCGCCTCGTGCGGGCCATTCGCGCGGGCGACGCCACAAAGCCCTTCTGCGGCAATCTGGAGTTTGATCTATTGGCGTCGTGAGCGCCGATCAAGCGACCAACCTCCCTGCACGCGACCCGGCCGACACGCCAGGGCGGCGGGCTCGGATTCACGCGCGCGTTGTGCGGCTGGCACGCAACTCGTCCGGTTGGGTCGTCATCATCCTGGCATGGCAGGCGCTGACGACGTGGGGTCTCGTCAGCTCGTTCCTGTTCCCGTCACCGCTCGATCTGGTCGAGGCGACGGTCGAGCTGCTGCTCGACGGATCGTTGGTGCGCCACGTCGGCGCCAGCATCGAACGCGTGCTGGTCGGCTTCGCCATCGCCGCGATCGTCGGGGTCTCGCTCGGCGTGCTGCTCGGTTGGTCGCGGCTGGTCTCCGATATCCTGCGGCCGGTGGTCGAGGCGCTGCGGCCGATTCCGCCAATCGCCTGGACGCCGATCGCCATCCTGTGGTTCGGCATCGGCAACGCACCGAGCTATTTCCTGGTCTTCATTGGCGCGGTGTTCCCGATCTTCGTCAACAGCTTCGCGGCCGTCCGCAATGTCGATCGCAATCAGATCAACGCGGCGCTGTGCCTGGGCGCGAGACCGGCGCTGCTGATCCGTGATGTCCTGGTGCCGGCGTCGTTGCCGGTGATCTTCCCCGGCTTGCGCATCGGTTTGTCGGTCGGCTGGATGTGCGTCGTGGCGGCCTAGCTGATCGCCGCCCAATCCGGCCTCGGCTACATGATCCAGCAGAGCCGCGTCCTGATGCAGACGCGCTACGTCGTCAGCGGCATGGTCACGATCGGCCTGATCGGCTTCGCGATGAGCGAGGCCATGGGCGTCCTCGAGCGCCGGCTAATGCCATGGCTTCAGCGGCCGACGCCATGAGCGACGCATCCCACATCGCCGTCCAGGGCGTCTCGAAACGGTTTCGCGGCCGCGATGGCACCGAGACGACGGCGCTGGTCGACGTGTCGCTCGAGGTCGGCCGCGGCGAGTTCGTCGTCCTGCTCGGCCCGAGCGGCTGCGGCAAATCGACCCTGCTGGGCCTGATCGCCGGGTTCCTTGCCCCGACCGCGGGCGTAATCCTGCAAGACGGCCGGCCGGTGCACGGTCCGAGCAGTAGCCGCACCGTGGTGTTCCAGGACTACGCGCTGTTCGCCTGGATGACGGTGGCGAAGAACGTCGAGTTCGGCCTCAAGGCGCGTGGCGTGCCCAAACGCGAACGCGCCGAGATCGCCCGGCGCCATCTCGCGACAGTGCAGTTGCTGCCGTTCGCCGATCGCTATCCGCACGAGATTTCCGGCGGCATGAAGCAGCGTGCCGCGATCGCGCGCGCGTTGGCGCCCGACCCCGATGTGCTGCTGATGGACGAGCCGTTCGGCGCGCTCGACGCG
>JACQAI010000749.1 GCA_016195115.1 Pseudomonadota bacterium | reverse complement strand
CTGAGCCCTCGGAGCCTCGGAGATTGCACGTTCATCAGGATCGATGGACAGTGCCGATCTCCTTTCTGCTGTGGGGTCGAGCGTGTCGAAATCTGCGATTACCATTGACCACGCCGTCATCGATCGTTTGCCGCCAACCCATCCTGGGGAAGTGTTGAACGAGGAGCTTGTCGAGCTCGGCCTCTCGGCAAATGCGTTCGCCGCTCGTATCAAGGTGCCGACCAATCGGGTCACCGAGATTCTTGCCGGGCGGCGGAGTGTCACGGCCGAAACCGCGTTGCGCCTGGGGCGATTTTTTGGAACCAGCGCTCAGTTCTGGATGAATCTCCAGGCGCACTACGATCTCAAATTGGCTGCTGCCGAGTCCGGTAAGGAGATCGTTCGGCAAGTGAAGCCACGCGCGGCGTAGTGACGCCTGGGTGCAGCGGCTCGGAGGCGGCTACTCCGGTACCAGCCAGCCGACCGTGCGCGTCGCGTCGGGACGGCCGAGCGCCGGCCCGAGTGCCGCGAGCAGCGCATCGAGCGGGTCCTCGACCCGCCAGGGCGGATTGATCAGGACCAGGCCGGCGCCGCGCAGGGCCTCGTCGGGAGTCGCGACGAACTCCACCATCAGGAGCTTGCGCAGCCCGCTGTCGGCGAGCGCGCCGTGGAACTGGTCGAGCGCACCGCGCGCCTTGATGGGATACCACAGCGCGTATTGCCCGGTCGGCCAGCGGCGATACGCGTTGCGGACCATTGCGACCAAGGTCGGCAGCTCGTCGCGCGCCTCGTAGGGCGGGTCGATCAGCACCAGGCCGCGCCGCTCGGGCGGCGGCACGAACGCGGCCAGGCCCTCGTAACCGTCGCGCGCGTGGACGTGCACGCGCGCGTCGTCGCGGAATTCTCGACGCAAGGCCGCGGCATCGTCGGGATGCAGCTCGCACAGCACCATCTTGTCGTGCGGCCGCAGCAGCGCCTGCACCAGGGCCGGCGAGCCGGGATAGACCTGCAGCGCCGGCGGCGCCGGCTGCGCGGCCTGCACCAGCGCGCCGTAGCGCGCCAGCGCGGGCGGCGGCACGGCCGCAAGCAGCCGGCCGATGCCGGCGCGGAACTCACCGGTTTTGTCCGCCGCCTCCGAGGTCAGGTCGTAACGCCCTTGGCCGGCATGGGTGTCGATGTAGCAGAACGCGCCGTCCTTCTGCAGCAGGTGCTCGACCAGCAGCACCAGCACCGCGTGCTTGAACACGTCGGCGATGTTGCCGGCATGGAACGCGTGGCGGTAGTTCATGATGCGCGCGTCGCGTCCTCGACTTGCTGGGCGAGCGCCAGCCAACGCGCCTCGGCAGCGGCGAGCGCACGGTCGGCCTCCGCCTTGCGCCGATTGAGCTTGGCGACGCGGTCGCCGCCGTTGCGGTAGGTCGCGGGATCGGCGAGGTCGCGATCGAGCGCCTGCGTCTCGGCGGTCAGCTTGGCGACCAGCGCCTCGGCATCGCGCGCGGCCTTGCGGATGGTGCTGATGGACGTCGCCGGACGCGCGGGCTTCTCGCGCGCCGGCTTGTCCGCGCGCGCCGGTGCCGGGGCCTCGCGCGGCGCCGCGGCGATCAGCCGGCGATAGTCGTCGATGTCGCCGTCGAACGGCTGCACCGTGCCGTCGGCGACCAGCCACAGCCGATCCGCGATCAACTCGACCAGGTGGCGATCGTGGGTGACCAGGATGACGGCGCCGCCATAGTCGGCCAGGCCCTCGACCAGCGCTTCGCGCGCCTCGAGGTCGAGGTGGTTGGTCGGCTCGTCGAGCACCAGCAGATGCGGCGCGTCGTGGGTGATCAGCGCCAGGGTCAAGCGCGCCTTCTCGCCGCCCGACAGGCTCGCGACCGCGACGTCGGCGCGGGTCTGGCCGAAGCCGAAGCGGCCGAGCAGCGCGCGCACCTGGTCGACGCGCGCGGTCGGCATCAGCCGTGCCAGGTGCTGGTAGGCGGTCTCCGTCGCATAGAGCTCCTCGATCTGATGCTGGGCGAAATAGCCGACCCGCAGCTTCGATGGCGCGACGCGCGCGCCGCTGCGCGCGGGCAAGCGGCCGGCGAGCAGGCGCACCAGGGTCGACTTGCCGTTGCCGTTGGCGCCGAGCAGGGCGATGCGGTCGTCGGGATCGACCCGCAGGTCGAGGCGCTGCAGCACCGGCGGCCCGTCATAGCCGACCGATGCGCGGTCGAGCACGATCAAGGGCGGCGACAGCTCCTCGGGATCCGGGAAGTGGAACTGCACGGCGGCGTCGCGCGCCGCGATCTCGATCGGCTCGAGCCGCGCCAGCGCCTTGATGCGGCTCTGCGCCTGGCGCGCCTTGGTCGCCTTGGCGCGGAAGCGGTCGATGAACGTCTGGATATGCTTGCGCTCGGCCTCGCGCTTGGCGGCAAGCGCCTGGACGTGGGCGAGCCGCTCGTTGCGCGTGCGCTGAAAGCGGTCGTAGTTGCCGCGGTAGAACGTCAGCTTGCCCTGCTCGAGATGCAGGATGCCGTCGGCGACCTCGTTGAGGAAGTCGCGGTCGTGGCTGACCAGGATCAGGGTCTTGGGGTAGCGCTTGAGATAGCCCTCGAGCCACGCCGCGGCTTCGAAGTCGAGATGGTTGGTCGGTTCGTCAAGCAGCAAGAGGTCGGGCGTCGCGAACAGCTGCGCGGCGAGCGCCACGCGCATGCGCCAGCCGCCCGAGAAGCCGGCGAGCTCCTGACCCTGCGCCGTCTGGTCGAAGCCGAGGCCGGCCAGGATGGTGGCGGCGCGCGCTGGTGCTGCGTGCGCCGCCATGTCGACCAGCTGCGCCTGGATCTCGGCGATGCGGTGGGGATCGTGCGCGGTCTCGGCCTCGGCGAGCAGCGCGGCGCGCCGGCGGTCGGCGTCGAGCACGGTGTCGAGCGGCGTGGCGGCCCCGCCCGGCGCCTCCTGCGCCAGCATGCCGACCGTGGTGTCGCGCGGCACGCGCAGGTCGCCGCCGTCGCCCTCGATCTCGCCCAGGATCAGGCGCAGCAAGGTCGATTTGCCGCTGCCGTTGCGGCCGACCAGGCCGACGCGATGGCCGGCCGGGACGAACGCGCTGGCGGCGTCGAGCAGGGTGCGGCCGCCGATCCGGTAGGTCAGCTGGGCGATCTCGAGCATGGCGGGGGGTAGATAGCACAGCCGGATGCCGCGTCGTATTGCGTTCCGCGCACGGCCGCCCGACACTCTGAGCCGACGGCAGGATGGGGTAGGGCATGCAGCTGCAGCTGGCGACCTGGCAGGAAGTCGAGGCGTATTTGACCCAGTCGCGCGGCATCATCATGCCGATCGGCTCGACCGAGCAGCACGGCCCGAACGGCTTGGTCGGCACCGATGCGCTGTGCGCCGAGGTGATCGCCCGCGGCGTCGGCGACAAGACCGGCGCCTGCGTGGCGCCGACCATTTCGGTCGGCATGGCGCAGCACCATCTCGGCTTCCCGGGCTCGATCACGCTCAGGCCGTCGACCCTGATCCAGCTCATCAAGGACTACGTGCAGTCCTTGCAGCGTCACGGCTTCGAGCGCTTCTTCTTCGTCAACGGCCACGGCGGCAACATCGCGACCGTGACCGCGGCGTTCTCCGAGCTCTACGCCGAGCGCTCGCTCGATCCGCGCTCGAACGCGCCGGGCATCCGCTGCGAGCTGCGCAACTGGTGGACCGGACCGGGCATCGGCGCGCTGTCGAAGCAGCTGTTCGGCGACGCCGAGGGCTCGCATGCCACCGCATCCGAGGTCTCGGTGACGCAGTACGCGTTTCCGGACAGCATCAAGTCGGCGCGCATGGAGCCCAAGGTGGCGCCGCGCGGCAAGTTCTACGACGCTGACGACTATCGCCGGCGCTTTGCCGACGGCCGCATCGGCTCCGACCCGTCGCTGGCGACGCCGGAGCATGGCAAACGTTTCTACGAAACCGCCGTCGACGAGATCAGCGTCGACTATCGGAAATTCATCGCCGACGATCCGGTCGGCGGTTGAGCATCGGGACGCGGAGGCGAGGGTGGCGAAGACCGAGGAAAAATACGACGTGACCTTGAGCGACGCCGAATGGCGCCAGCGCCTGAGCCAGGAGCAGTATGCCGTGCTGCGCCGGCACGGCACCGAGCGCGCCGGCACCAGCCCGCTCGACAAGCGCTACGATCCCGGCACCTATGTGTGCGCCGGCTGCGGCCAGAAGCTGTTCTCGTCGGAGACCAAGTACGACAGCCGCTCCGGCTGGCCGAGCTTCTGGAAGCCGCTCGACGGCGGCGTCGGGACGTCGACCGACCACAAGCTGATCTATCCGCGCACCGAGGTGCACTGCAGCCGCTGCGGCGGCCATCTCGGCCACGTCTTCGAGGACGGCCCGGCCCCGACCGGCGAGCGTTATTGCATGAACGGCGTCGCGCTCAAGTTCGAGCCGAAGGGCTAGCGGGCGGCGCGCGTAGCCCTCGCGAGCGCTCCTGCCGCGCTAGCTCTTCAAGATCGTGTTGACCATGTCGGTGAGCGTGTCGGCATCGAACGGCTTGCTCACCGTGTAGGTCGCGCCGACCGCGGCCGCGACCGCGAGGTAGTCCTCCTTCTTGATCCGGCCGCCGCCCGAGATCGCGACGATCTTCTGCTTGGGCAGCCGCTGCTTGATCTCGACGATCGTCTCGATGCCCTCCTTGTCGGGCATGATGATGTCGCAGATCACCAGATCGAAGCGCGCGCGGTCGATCGCGGCCAGCCCGGCGGTGCCGGTCTCGGCTTCGCTGACGGCGTGGCCCTGATCCTCGAGCACCGCGCGGATGGCGTAGCGGACCTCGGATTCGTCGTCGATTACCAGGATGTTGGCCATGGCATGCCCTTCCGTGCAGCGGCGGGGTTACGGGGTCGCTCGAACTCCTGGGGCGAGATCACTCGTCGTCATCGGGCAAAAGCTCCATGCGCGCCAGCAGCGAGAACGCCCGGGTCGAGCGCAGCAGGCCGCGCCGCGCCGCCTCGGCGGCCGCGGCGGGGTCGCGCGCGCGCATCGCCGCGAGGACGGCACGAAACTCCTCGATCGCGACCGCGCGCTCCTCGGGCGCGACCGTGAGCTGGTCGGCCGGCCCGAGCGCCACGCCGGCGCGCGCGCTCGCGATCTCGCCGGCCAGCGCCGCGATCAGGTCGTTGTGGGTTGCCGCAGCCAAGGCCTGCCAGAACGCGATCCCGATGGTCTCGAGCCGATGGCGGGCCTCGACCGTGGCCGCCTCCTCGATCAACGCGTCAAGCGCCCGCAGGTCGCCCATGGTCGCGTTGGCGACCGCCAGCGCCGCGACCCGCGGCTCGATCATCAGGCGGGCTTGCAGGACCGCCGCCGGGCTGTAGTCGATCGATTCGGGATCGATCTTGAACTCCGTCGCGATCGCGCGGATCTCCTTCTGGATCG